>DATKVL010000201.1:0-7382 GCA_035530115.1 Dehalococcoidia bacterium
TCCATGCCGGCAAAGACCTTCTCGCCCGCTTCAGTACGGATTATCACTGTTGACCACCCCTCGGCGGAGCCATCGCTGCCGATGGCGATATCGGCCAGGTCAGCAGTGAAATCCCGGCAAACCAGGCAATGCCTGGGGACACAGCTCTTGACCTCGGTTATGGGCAAAGACAGCTTCTTCCCGCCGGCATATATGTTGCACTCATCGGAAACATCCAGCTTATCTACCTGGTTGATATCCACCCCCTTTGCTCTGACCTTCTTCGCTAAGCACGTATATTCGTAGTTCTCGCGACAAAACAGTCCTACGGTCAGTTTCACCGACGATGCCAGGGGTAAGCCCTTGTACTTCAGGTATCTTACCGATTGTATGTGGCACGGGGAACCCACAACACAGATTTTGCTCAGTCCGCGGTCAACAACAGCAGCTCGCAACGCTTTCAAGACCGGCACCACGCCGTATTTGGTACCAGCTGCCCAGATAATCTCATCCCTGGTCCTGGCAATACAGGCTATCGGTGCCCAGCCGTCTCTGCCAACTACCAGTGCCCCGTCTATGACGCCGCTGTCCAGTGCGTACAGGAGTAGCGTGGTTACGATTCCACCGTTCTGGCAGGTTCTTTCAATTTCTGTGTCTTTTGTTCTTGCCGTCACCGCACACCTGTATAGCCCTATGCTTCCCTTTTTTCCCCAGCCGATGGTGCTGCCCTCTATATTCTTTATCAGGTCGTGCCTGAGTATATAGCAGGCATTGTAACAGGTGCTGCAACCCACACAATCCATGGTACGCTTAGGCCGCTTCGGCTTGTTTTCAATAAACTTGATGTGAGAACCGGGGCAGGCTGTGATACATGCCCCGCATACCGTGCATTCTCCCGTGTCTATTATCTTGGCCTCTAAATCTTCATAGCTCGGCATATATTTATACTCCTGCTTAGGGAATAACAAGCCAGGCTATTTTACCAGACATAGTTTTAGGATATCAGACTCATCCCGACTCAAATGTGCACCACGCGACCTTAATAGGCCGCAACTACATGTTTGATAAGCACAGCAGAACATGCCCTAGGTGTCTCTTGTTCTCAGGAGCTACACCACACAATACGAATCCTGAAGGTTACTCATGGACCGAGGGCGCACAGGTAGATGTTCCCTATTACACACTAAAAGCTATTCGCTCTACTTCAGTTCCCCACTGGCCTTCATCTTAGCTATCTCTTCTTCCCTCAACTGCCTCTTGAACAGCTTCAAGGTAACGGTAAGAGGTAGCTCCTCCCTGAACTCAATGAATTTGGGCACAGCATAAGTTGGCAGCTTTTCCCGACAGTGCCCGATTATCTCTTCGGCTGTCACTTTCCCCTGGAACTCCCTTTTCAGCCTGATGAAAGCTTTTATCCTTTCGCTGCCTGGGCGCTCCGGGTCGGGAATCCCAATCGCCACCGCATCACCAACCGCCGGGTGCTCATACAGAGCGTCATCAACCAGCCTGGTATAGACTTTGAGTCCAGATATATTGGCCATATCCTTGATGCGGTCTGTGATGTAGAAATAGCCATCCTCTTCCATTCTTACCACATCACCGGTGGGCAGCCAGCCGTCAACAAGCCCTTTACCCACCTCAGGCCAGTAGCCAATCATTATCTGCGGTCCACGAACCCACAGCTCACCTTCTTGCCCGGGCGCAGCTTCCTCACCAGTGTCCAGGTCGACAATTTTCACATCCGTATCCGGTACTGGTATTCCTATCGAGCCAAACTTCTCGAAAGGCATGAAGCCTGTGATTTTGGAGAAAGATGAAAGGTTCATGTGTGTACCACCACCGGTTTCGGTTAGACCATAGGCTTCAGTTATGGGCACGCCGGTTTCTTGCCTGAATTTCTGAGCAATCTCGGGGGCCAGTGCTGCTGTTGTGGACACAAACATCGTGGTAATCCTGCCCAGCCCGGCAGCTACAAGCCGCGAGTATTGAGTCGGCACACAGGCACAGAAAAAGGGGCGATACTTCATCAGCATCTGCACCAGGGTGTCAATGTCTCTCGGGTCGGGAAGCAAGTAGCTCTTGAGCCCCCAGTAAACACCGAACTGCATTATTAAGTGCCCGTAAGCATGAAAAAGCGGAATGGGTATCATGCCCGAAACCTTACCCCTGATTCCAACTTTTAAGGGCTCATACGCCCATATCATCTGCATCACTGCTACAATACGATTATAATGTGTTAGCATCACTCCCTTGGGTATCCCCGTGGCACCGCCGGTGAACGGCAGGACAGCCAGGTCTTTCATTGGGTCGATGTCAACATCGGGAGGCCTGGGCTCATGGCTTGCTATCAAATCACGAAACTGGTAGGCATCCGGTAATCGTTCCAATGCTGGCTCTTCAGATGAATAGTCCATTACCGAGGTGACTATTATGTTCTTTATTCTGGTCTTGTCCTTTATTGAATTTACCATCTCCAGGGACATCTCGGTGCAGATAACTGTCTCAGCTCCCGATTCACCGATCTCGTATGTCAAGTCAGCGGCCTTGTGCATACCGCTGCACGGGACATGTGCTGCCCCGGTCTTCATAATCCCGAAGTCGCTTATCATAAACTGCGGGCAATTTGGTAGAACGGTGGCTACTTTGTCGCCCTTCTTAACACCCAGGTCAGCCAGTGCAGCGGCCAAACTGTCGCTAAGAAGCTTCATCTCGCTATAAAGGGTTTCTTTTCCCAGATAGAAGCAGGCGGCTTTGTCAGGAAATTCAGCCGCCGTGGCATCGAGAAGGCTGTGGACAGTCATTTTAGGATAGGGCTCCTTTGTGTGCGGAAGCTTGTACGGCCCCATTTTATATTGCTTTAGCCAGGGTTTTTCAGCCATAGCAACCACAATTTCACCCCCTATATCTTATCGATTACATAATCCAGATTCAGATCCTTGAGCTTTTCCGGCGTTGGCTTTCCGGTCTTTTTGTCCCAGCCGCGAAACTCATAATAGGCATCCAGTGACTGGTCTAGTTTTTCCACCTTATGTCCCTGGGCGGCACCCTCGGGCAATGGCTCCTCAAGCAATCGCTTCGGCAGAGTATCATCTGCCCTGGTCAGGCCGTCCCTGACGTTGAAAGCTCTTGCCAGGTTGTAGACCCTCTCCCCAGCTTTTCTGAAATCGCTGACACTGAACTCCCAGCCGACGCAATTAGCTATCATGTCAACCCAGTCTTCTGTAGCTAGTGCCATGCCCATGAACTTGCATGTCCCCACGCAATCGAAGACGGTGAGGGCATCTTCGAGGTCTTTGACCACCTTAGCCTCGGCCGGATTTTCCACAATCCAGTCTTCGATTCTGCTATCTTCAACGCACAGGAAAGGAATATCTACGAAGGCTGGCCCTTCAACGTAAGCTGTAATATGGTCGCCGCCGCGGTTAGCCGTGGCAAATGCCAGACCACATATCTTGGCTGCCCTAGGGTCATAAGCCGGCAACTCCATCCCTTTGACGTGCATGGCAAACCTTTCCGCGCCCTTGTCCAGCTTCGCCGCTACTCTCTTGGTCCCTTCAGCCAGCAGGTCACCAATACCTTCCCTCTTGGCTATCTTGTGTATGAGCTGAATGACAACATCTGGCTCACCGAATTTCATCTCCAGCCCGTCGGTATCAGCCTTGGTCAATATCCCTTTTTCGTAGCACTCTATGGCAAAGGCTATAGTGCTCCCTGTAGAGATCACATCCAGCCCGTAGTCATCGCACAGGTTATGTGCCAGTGTCACTGCCTCAAGGTTCTCCAGCGCGCACATGGCACCAAAGGCGCCGATTGTTTCATATTCCGGCCCTTCACCCTTACAGGCATAAGGACCGCTCTTCACCACGCTTACCCTGCCACAGCTAATGGGACAGGCGTAGCAATGCTTCCTGTCCACCAGGAGCGTGCTTTCCAGCGTGATTCCACTTATTTTGTCTATATCCGGCACAACGCCGGTCTGCCAGTTTCTGGTAGGAAACCCTCCCCTGACGTTTACCAAATCGGTAACCATGGCTGTCCCGTAGGTCTCGAGGGTAATCTTCAGCAGGCTTTCATTAACCAGGTCATAGTTCCTCTTCGAGATTTGGCTGAAGGCATCTTTGTTGGCTATTTTAATCTCCTGTGTCCCTCTGGCAGCCACTGCCTTCAGACGTTTCGACCCCATTACTGTCCCAACACCACATCTCCCGGCAGGCCGGTGAACATCGTTGAAAATACCGGCATATCTGACTAAGTTCTCACCAGCTATGCCAATGCAGGCAACATTGAAGTCCTCACCCAGTCCTTCTCTAATTAGCCTGTATGTTTCACCAACACCTTTGCCCCAGAGGTGCCTGGCGTCTCTGAGTTCGGCTTTGCCGTCATCTATTAGCAGGTAGACCGGCTTGGGTGATATACCTTCGAAGATAATCCCGTCGAAACCTGAATTTTTCAGGTAAACTCCCCAGCTACCCCCCGAGTTCGCCTCTCCCCACAAACCGGTTAGAGGCGACTTGGTAACTACACAATATCTTCCGGCGCTTGGTGATTCTGTGCCGGTCAGGGGCCCGGTCATAAAAATAAGCTTATTGTCGGGTCCAAGTGGGTCAGTGCCTTTGGACATTTCGTCGAAAAGGTATTTTGTTGCCAGTCCGCTCCCCCCCAGGAACATCTTGCAGTCATTCTCTTTAAGAGCCTCTGCTGATACCTTGCCGTTTGTCAAATCAACCCTGAGTATCTGTCCCATGTAACCGAACATGTTTGCTCCTCCTTTTATTTACTCGCACGTGCTCCTAAACTGGTCTTTTTCACTCTTCAAATTTTGTCTTGACAGCATCCATTCGCCGCACACGGTGGATTGTCTCAAATGGCGTCTGCGTCAGTTTGAGGACTCGTTTCAATACCTTCTCATCAGGTGCCTCCCACTCACAGAAATGCTTGTTTCCAGCGAAATCGCAGTAACTACACCTCCAGGAGACGCCTTTTGGCATGTAATTGGGTGCGGACTTAGCGCGTGCAATCAACTCCTCCTCAGTGAAAGGTGCCTTATGAACGACTATAAAACGTGGCATTTTTCTTACCTCCTTATGGTTCCCCCGAAATCTCTTGAAGTTAGCACAGTGGCTCCAGCAAAGCTAAAAATCTATACTCTTTCCCTCGTATGTGTAGTTGAAAAACCTCTCGGTCTCTGCAACATTAGGTATTCTGGCAGAAACAATCAGCGAGCCGTCAGCCATGACATTGTCTATTAGCTTCTCCATCGCCTTGTTGAAGCTATCCAATGAAATACCCGTTTCTTTAATACTCAGCGGTTGATTGACATTATGAGCCAGTCCTCTTATGGCTTGGGCTAAAATTGTTGCTGCCCTCTTTCCTTTAGGTACTTCGAGTTTGATAGCGCAAGCTATCTCTGCCCAGAGTTCTTCGCGAACTTCACCGATGAACTCGATGGTGTACGGCAGAAACAGCCCCACTGCTCTGCCATGGGGAATATGGAATAGGGCGCCAAGGGAATGACCTGCAGCATGGGCCATAGATGACAGTGCGTTGATGAAACCGATACCTGCGATACAGCCTGCATTATGCATCTTTTCCCGGGCTTCCATGTCATTCCCATCCTTCACCGCTCTAGGAAGATATTGAAAAACAAGCTGTATAGCTTTGATACAGAGACCGTCGGTGAAGTCATTCTTCCAGGTACAGGTATATCCTTCGACTGCGTGAGTTAGTGCGTCCATGCCTGTGTCTGCTGTGATTTGAGGGGGCATTGCTCTTGCCAGTTCTGGGTCTACAATAGCAATGTCCGGGACGATCTCCCGGTTAATAAGGCTCAGCTTTCTTTGGTCGGCTGTATCGGTGAGCACTATCGCAAAAGTTGCCTCGGCACCCGTGCCCGAAGTTGTGGCAACGCAGACAAGCTTGCACTTGGCACCCAGCCCCAAATCCGAAATAAACGGGTTTATCTCCTCTGGCTTTATGTCTGGCCTTTCATATTGCACCCTCATCGCCTTAGCTGCGTCCATAACCGAGCCCCCACCCACAGCAACAACCAAATCCGGTCCATACTGGTTCATCATAGCCACACCCTTCTGTACCGTCTGCAGCGACGGGTCGGGCTCAACCTCATCAAAGACAGTGGCTTGTATCCCCGCCTGGGAAAGCTGTTCTTTGACTTTGTCAACGAAACCCAGCTTCACAATGTTCTTATCGGTAACGATGAACGCCGATTTCCCCTTCAATTCAGCCAGGTGGCTCAGTGCATCTGGTCCAAAAACTACCTCAGGAACCACGAAGTACCACATAGCTATCTCCTCTCCATAAACTGGTTATATTTCTATGACAAAATTATGTCAACAGACAACAGTTATTATCAGCCTATTTGTGGCTTCACACTATATAAATGTCTAATCAGGGAATACGGTCTCAAATGCAGTCATGCAGTTGACCAGTTCCACAGCTGCCCTGGGCATCTTCATGATTTGGGCCATATCACCTTTGACCTTGATCTTGCCGGTCATCATAGACTGGACCGAGTCAACCTTTTTATCCAGTATTTGCTTCATGTTGGTGAACGGGCCAAATATGCGGTATTTCGGAGACTTCTCATTTTCGTCCGTAATCGCGCGAGCCTCGCGGCATTCACCATGCCACAGGTCAAGATACATAATGTTCCTGTGTTTGTACGATGCATCGGGTTCCACGATAATGTATATATCTCCTTCCCAGTTCTTGGCTGCCTCCTTGTATGCCTGGCTGGTTTCCAGCGCCTTTTTCAGTGCATCCGCCCACTCTTGTGATCCAAACAAAATAGCCATTTTAACCCCCTCCTGATGAATTTCGATTGTCAATTATGCCATTTTTTACCTACTCAAGACATGTTACATAGACATTACCACCCCCTCCCTGAAAATCGATCACTTATATCCAGCAGTCAGTGACAACGCAGACTACCCTATTTCAGTACCATTATCTTTGAAATCTTGAGCAATAGCAAAAGATTGCCTCCAGACTTCAGCTTGCCGGTGAGCATAGCCACTATGGGGCTGAGTTGGCCAGAGCTAATATGTGCTAGATTCTCAAACCCGGCTTCCATATACGCCGTCGGCTTGGCTATGGCATCATTCTGCAACTCAAGTTTGCCTTGATCGAGATGTAGTGTAACGGCTACACCTGACGTCGATTCCTTAATGACTACGCTTCCTTTCACCTTCTCAACGCTCTTATACTTCTTAGGGTCCTTGAGGTTTGTATCCATAATCTCCTTGAGCATTACACCCAGACCGTTAAGTTCTTCCCCCTCCTTCACCTTGACTTCAGTCACCTTCAATATACCTCCCTTCAAGGATGTCTCCTGCAAAATTTCTTCACCGATTTATCCCTTCATGGTGTATTATATTATAATTATC
>DATKVL010000202.1:0-3495 GCA_035530115.1 Dehalococcoidia bacterium
ATAAATTCATCTACTGCGCTGAGAGGGGTAGGCGGATTTAAGGATACTCCGGCCTTGACCCCCTGTTCCTTTATCGCCTGAATCGTACTAAGAATATGGGGAGAGGCTTCTACATGCACGGTAATAATATCGGCGCCTGCGTTGATAAATTCGGAGATATACCGCTCCGGGTGCTCTATCATCAAGTGAACATCCAGGGGCAAGCTGGTTACCCGGCGAATTGAAGCCACCACCGGAGCCCCGATGGTAATATTGGGCACGAAATGCCCGTCCATAACATCTACGTGGATATAATCAGCCCCGGCCCTGGTAACCTCGGCAATTTGCTCACCAAGGTGGGCAAAATCAGCAGAAAGAATCGAGGGCGCCAGCTTAATCATTATTTGATTAGCCTCTTGGCTCTTCTCAGTGCCTTTCCCACCTGTTGGGGGGAGGTGCCGCCGGCCACATTTCGGGCGGCTACGGATGATTCCAGAGTTATCTTATATACATCGTTGCCGAAGAGCGGGGAAAACTTGCGGTATTCCTTCCGGCCGAGCTCCCGGAAGCTCTTGCCCTTACCGGCGGCATATTTGCTGAGTTTGGCTACCACGCCGTGGGCTTCCCGAAACGGCATGCCTTTTTTCACCAGATAATCGGCCAGGTCGGTGGCCAGAATGTAATCCTCTTTCATCGCTTTAGAAATACGTTCGGTGTTTATCTTGAGCGTTTTTACCATCCCGACAAATACTTCCAGACTGGAGTGCAACGTGTCCACAGTGTCAAAAAGCCCTTCCTTGTCCTCCTGCATATCCCGGTTATAGGCTAAAGGCAGAGACTTCATAGTGGTCAAAATGCTCATGAGGTTGCCATATACCCGCCCGGTTTTCCCCCTGGCCAGCTCGGCTACATCGGGATTCTTCTTCTGAGGCATTATGCTGCTGCCCGTAGTGAAGGCTTCGCCAATCTCTATAAAGCCAAACTCGCTCGATGACCACAGAATAAGCTCCTCAGCCAGCCTGGAAAGATGCATCATGGTGATGGCTGCCGCTGCTTCGTATTCTATGACGAAGTCCCTATCGGAAACGGCATCCAGGCTGTTGGTGCTCACCTTGCTGAAGCCCAGCTCCCGGGCGACGAATTCCCGGTCCAGGGGATAAGGAACGCCGGCTAAGGCGCCACTGCCCAGGGGCAGGACGTCGGTGCGCCCCAGACAATCGTGAAATCTTTCCTTGTCTCGCTGAAACATATCGAAATAAGCCAGCAGGTGGTGGGCCAGAAGGACAGGCTGGGCTTGCTGCAGGTGAGTATAGCCGGGCATGACAACAGCTTTGTTCGCCTCGGCTAACTCCACCAGCGAAGCTTGCAGAGCTTTTATCTTATCAATGGTTTCCAAGATTTCCTCCTTGACGAAGAGGCGCAAATCCAGGGCTATCTGGTCATTTCTGGAACGGGCGGTATGGAGCTTGCCCGCCACATCGCCTATCTTTTTAAACAACCCCGCTTCGATGTTCATGTGTATATCCTCGAGCTCGGTCTTGAACTGAAACTTCCCTTGTTCGATTTTCTTTCGAATAGAGTTGAGCCCTTTGATTATCGTTTCAGCCTCGCTTTTGGCTATTATCCCCTGCTTTGCCAGCATCCGGGCGTGAGCGATGCTTCCCTCGATGTCCTGGCGGTATAGCCGCCGGTCGAAGGGAATAGATGCCACGTATCCTTGCACCAGTTTATCGCTATCTTTTTGAAATCGGCTATGCAAATAATCCATCTATATCTACCTCAAGTATTACTGTTATAACAGCTTGGTAAATTCGCTTACTGACAATCCCGCCTGACGAATAATAGCTCGCAGTGTTCCTCTATCCAATTCCTTATGAAGAGGGACAATTAATTGACAAAATGGTTTGTCTCGCCTGAGTGTCATGTGGCTACCTTCCTGTCTTTTAGAATAGAATCCTGCCTTTGCCAAAGCTTTGATACACTTTTCGCCTGATAGGACAGGAAGCTTGCTCATACCACTACCACTGATACCTCGAACTTATCTTTGGGAACAGGAAGGTTATCTTCCTCAAGGGAGTGGATGTAGCAGCTTATAGCTTCCTTGATATTTTTTATTGCTTCCTTTTTTGTCTTTCCCTGGCTGACGCAACCAGGCAAGCTCGGGCACTCCACTACCCAATAGCCATCCTCACCGGGATATAAAATAACCTCTCGCATTTCCCCTCCTCTCTAATTCTATCAGCACTTTGTAGTTCTCGCTTTCAGCTATTATACCTTGTTTTGCCGGTATTTTGAACAGGAGCATCTGCTCACGGCTTCCATTCCGGGATAGTTAGGGATATAATTGAATCAAGAGGGATAAAAAATAAACTGACACTGGCAACCTCAAAGGAGTGAATAGATGCGTTTTCTTAGAGTCATCTACGTTATGGGTATAGCGGCTTTGATTATCGCGCTTGTCATCGTGGGCGTCGAGGCCTTCTATCCTGATCCCTCATCCTGGCAGGATTCAGCGGTACATGCTAGAAACGTATTCTTCATTGTCTTACCTTTGGGGATGGTGTTTGCTGTCGTGGGCACCTTCATTCGACACAGACTGGATATCTTCGGGGCCGGCTTGGTTTTAGGCGGCATGGGGACGATGATATATGCAATTGTACCTTATAACCTGGACAACATGCTGAGATTTATAGGCATTGCTGTCGCCCTGGCTGTGCTCATCTTCGTGGGAAATATGGTCTTCCTCTCCTTAAGAAAAAGCTAACGTGTTTCTCTAAACACTTATACCTTGTTTTGCCGGTATTTTTAACAAGAGCATCTGCTTGAAGCCCGAGGACATCGCGCCTGCCTAAACTTTTTGACGATTTGCAACTTCAGCGGGCTCAGGAACAAATTGTGCCTTCCCCTTCTTGTACAGACTTGACAGGCGCCTGTAGAAAGAGTATCTTCATTGTAGATACTGTGAATGGAGGTTGGATATGAAGACGCGTGTTCAGAAATGGGGTAACAGTCTCGCTTTGCGCATTCCGAAATCTTTCGCTGATGAAGTGGGACTCCAGAAAGAGACGGCCGTCGAAGTATCGCTGGCAGACGGGAAAATCGTTGTCACGCGGCTAACTGAGCCGAAGCTGACCCTGGAACAGCTCCTATCAAAGGTCACCAAAGAGAACTTGCATCGCGAGGTTGATACCGGCTCCGCCGTGGGGAACGAAACGTGGTAGGCCACCGGACTTATGTGCCTCATTGCGGAGATGTGGTGTGGATTAGCTTGAATCCGCAAGCAGGTCACGAACAAGCCGGACGCCGTCCAGCCGTGGTACTGTCACCGCAAAGCTATAACAGCAAGGTAGGACTGGCCATCCTTTGTCCAATAATCAGCCAACCCAAGGGCTACCCTTTCGAGATTCTCCTTCCCGCGGGGTTACCAGTGGCAGGAGCAATATTATCTGACCAGGTTAAGAGTTTGGATTGGCGCGCTCGAAATGCCGAATTGATATGCACTTTGCCAACCGAGAC
>DATKVL010000203.1:0-1431 GCA_035530115.1 Dehalococcoidia bacterium
AGATATATTTCGCGCTCGCAAATAAATCTCTTCGTATTTTCTAGCCGAGGCTTTCCAAGAGAAATCTAGCTTCATATTGCGTCTCATCAGGTTTTGCCATTCAGCCCGGTGATAGAAGCTCTCCTCGGCTCTTTTTATAGCATCCAGCATTTCCAAGACGGTATAATTTTGAAACATAAAGCCATTCCCGTTTCCTTCAGCCACATCCTTCACTGTATCAACCAGCCCCCCGGTATGTCGCACCACAGGGATAGCACCATATCGCATGGCTATTAGCTGCCCTAATCCACAAGGCTCAAAACGCGAGGGCATGAGAAACATGTCGCCGCCACTGTAAATGAGATGGGCCAATCGTTCATCATAGTCAATGAATGCTGAGAGGCGATCAGGGTACTTTAGCGCTGCCTCGGCAAGCAATTTATGGTAATGCTCTCTTCCCTCACCAAGGATAACCAGTTGTGCTCTTGTTTCTGTAATAAACGGGTCTATAGCTTGGAGCAGTAAATCAATCCCCTTCTGCTCCTCAAGACGAGACACCATGCCGAACAAAGGGATGTCAGGGTTTTGCGGCAGCCCGCCCTTTCTTTGCAAAGCGAGTTTATTATCAACCCTTCTTTCTATCGTGGTGAAATCATAGTTCCTTTCCAGATAGAGATCGGTAGCTGGGTTATATTCATCATAATCAATGCCATTAACTATGCCATAAAGATCATTGAACCGATAGCTTAGCAATTGCTCCAGGCCCTCAGCATATTGCGGTGTCAGTATTTCTGAGGCATAGGTAGGGCTAACCGTGGTCACAATGTCGGCCAGAAGAATTCCCTGGCTCATGAAGTTTAGCGATGGCATTGGAGCACCAACTGGGATATATTCCTGCCATACAGAAGAAAGCCCGGAGCGCTGGAAAAATTCTTGGTCAAAGGACCCCTGGTAAGCCAGATTGTGGATGGTGAATATACATGGCAGTGCTATCTTTGCTTTTTTAAGCCCCAAGGGGACTAAGGAAGCATGCCAGTCATGGCAATGAATGATATCGGGGCGAAAACCAAGCTGAGAAATGATGTTGGGGATGCTTAGCGCAAAAAAAAGGAAGCGGTCTAATTCGTCCTGGGTATAGATTTCTTCTGTCCCAAAGTAACGCTGGTTTTCCACAAGGTATACTGGTATCCTTCCCTTTAGCATGGTCTTTTTCAAGGTGGCTGGCTCAGAATGTCCCATGAGGCTGACAGCAAAACCTTTCCCTTGAATCTCCTGGATGGGGGCCTTTATGCTACCATATTTAGGCAATACCAAACACGGCTCATGTCCTGAGTCTTGGAGGGCTATGGCCAGAGAGCTTGTGACATCTGCCAATCCACCTACCTTAGCTAAAGGGAAAGCCTCAGAGGCGATAAACAAAATTCTCATTATTGAAATCGGGCTTGGAGAATG
>DATKVL010000204.1:0-1660 GCA_035530115.1 Dehalococcoidia bacterium
ATTCACGTATCTGGCTTAATAAAATGGGAGGATAGTTACCAGCACATAAATCCGATGCTAGTAGGTAGCCGCCCGCATGTTGTTGTCTCCGAACTGGCTGGGAAGGGAAGTATTATCTTTAAAGCTAAAGAGCGTGGACTACCTGTACCTAAAGGCAAGGAGATTGACAAGGTACTGGAGCAAATTAAGTTATTAGAGAAGCAAGGTTTTCAATATGATGTTGCCGAGGCGTCCTTCGATCTTTTGCTCCACCGGGCCCAGCCCGAATATCAGCCGCCTTTTGAACTGGTTGACTTCATGGTGGTGGTCGAAAAACGACGCCGACCACCAAGAACTGGAAATCGAGAAGAGCCATTGTCAGAGGCCACTATCAAGGTCAAGGTCGATAACAGAGTAGTGCATACAGCTGCTGAGGGCGATGGACCAGTCGATGCTCTCGACCAGGCTCTACGTAAAGCTTTACTCCAGTTCTATCCCGACTTGGCTGATGTAAAACTTATTGATTATAAGGTGCGCATCCTCGAAGAAACCGCAGGCACTGCATCGCAGGTCCGGGTGCTCATTGAATCCAGCGATGGCAGGGAAAACTGGCGGACGGTAGGGAGCTCCACTAACATCATCGAAGCTAGCTGGCTGGCCTTGGCCGATAGTATCGAATACTGGCTGATAAAGCAGGCCGGGAAAGCAAAAGTCTGACTTCCACTGCATGTCCACGGCCGTTGATTGAAATCCCGAACCCCAAAATGCAGAGATTATGAAATGAACATTATAGTAAATATGGGCAGGTAAAACATGACGCTTGAAAGAAAAATAGCAAACCTATTTCGAATGGATGAAAAAACGCGTCGGCGTCATTCTAGTCCCTGGAGTTGTTATTCTCGCTTTTCTATGGTTCCGCTTATCGGTTTAGCATTCTGGAGCAGGGTCTGGCTTGGCTGGTGGTCTCTTGTGCCAATTATTATTGTGCTTTTATGGGTATGGTTTAACCCGCGAATCTTTCCCGAACCGAAAAGCACCAATAATTGGGCATCAAAGGTAGTTCTTGGCGAATGGGTCTGGATGAATCGGAAAAAGGTTCCGGTGCCGAAACATCACCTTTTTATGCCTAATATTTTGTCGGCGATAAGCGCAATTGGTGCCGTTCCATTTGTCTGGGGATTATTCGTATTGGAAATATGGCCAACAATCCTCGGTGGGGTTGTTATTCTTATCAGCAAGTTGTGGTTTGCAGATCGGATGGTGTGGTTATATGAGGATATGAAGGATGCAACACCAGAATATAAAAGTTGGTTATATTGATTTCAAAAATGAGCGGGGTTCGGAACTCTGCGGTTACCGAGGCGTGAAGGAATCCCTTCCTTCACGGGATTTTGGTTAGTAGTGCTTTGACATTGTTCAGAGTCCAGGATTCAGTGCTCGGGATTTTCCTCTTTTAGCACCTCGCCGTTAGCCAATCCAGAACAAAAGCCATTGCTGCCTTTTCCAGGCGCATTTTATGCTTAGCACCGGGTATTATTTTTAGCTCTTTGGGCTCTTTAGCTTTCTGGTAGAGCTTCTGTGCGTGCTCCAGGGGTATTAATTCGTCGGCATCTCCATGAGCCAAAAGTAGGGGACGGGGGGAAATTTTATCGATCCAGTTGATTGGAGTGATGGTTTCAAA
>DATKVL010000205.1:0-1414 GCA_035530115.1 Dehalococcoidia bacterium
TCTCCTGCGACTCCGAGAGCATTACTTCATAAGGGGTCATATTCTCTTCGCAACGACGCACTTTAAGTACGTCTATTTCCATTCCTCCCCCACCTCTAGCCGCACACTCTACTGTAGAGCTTGTTAACCCAGCAGCCCCCAGGTCCTGCATGCCTACAATCCAATCAGTCTGCGCTAATTCAAGGCACGCTTCAATGAGCAGTTTCTCCAGAGAAGGATTGCCTGCCGGAACCACTGATGTCGTCTCTGGTTCATCCTCAAAACTACGCGATGCTAGACCAGAAGCGCCATGAATCCCGTCACGACCGGTGTCAGCTCCCACCACCATTAAAAAGTTACCTTCACCACTGGCCCTAGCTTTGACCAGCTTACCTTTTTCGCAAATGCCCAAACATAAGCCATTAACTAACGGATTACCAGTATACCTATCAGCAAAAAATACTTCGCCACCCACACTAGGTATTCCCAGGCAATTGCCATAGTCTGCAAGGCCACTGACAACTCCATTGAACAAGTAGCGATTATTGGATTCAGTTAAAGGGCCAAAGCGAAGCGAGTTGAGCAAAGCTATAGGGCGAGCACCCATGGTAAAGATATCCCTTATAACGCCGCCTGCCGCTGTGGCTGCACCCTCATATGGGTCAATTGCTGAGGGGTGATTGTGGGACTCTATTTTCATTGCCACCGCTTTTCCATCGCCAATATCTACTACCCCGGCATTTTCCTCTCCCGGACTCACTAAGACATTTTTGCTTCGGGAGGGCAGAAGCTTGAGTAAGGGCTTAGAGTGCTTGTAGCCGCAATGCTCACTCCATAACGAGCCGAACATTCCCAGCTCTACCTCACTAGGCTCTCGACCTAGCTGCTGCACGATAAGCTTATATTCCTTTTCGCTTAAAGCGACTTCATCCAGAATTTCCTTAGAGATATTCATTAACCGACTCCTTTCACCAGGATGTCATTCTGAGGAGCGAAGCGTCAAGGGCGTAGTAACAATTGCGATCAGCCCAGATGCTGGGAAAAATGACAATTCCAAATTTCATACTGCAAAGAACAATGGCGGTGCTCTTTTACCGCCATCACGCCATAATCTAAAAACCTCTATCGCCTTCTAAATCTGGCCAGCAGCAAGCAATTCTGAAACTATCTCGCTGACTTCTTTGCCATCAGCTTTGCCTTTGAGTTGAGGCATAAGCTGAGACATGACTTTGCCTTTGTCGCTCGGCCCCTTAGCTCCAACTGCATCAATCACTTGCCGTGCCGCTGCCATGACCTCCGCCCGACTCATTTGCTCAGGAAGATAGCTCATAAGAACAGCCAGTTCTGCTTCTTCCTGCGCCACCAGATCGCTACGATTCCCCTTCTTAAAGGCTTCGATGCTCTCCCGACGACGTTTTACTTCCTTGGTAATAAC
>DATKVL010000206.1:0-3106 GCA_035530115.1 Dehalococcoidia bacterium
TTAGGTTTGACGATACCATTCTTGCTGCATGTTTGGCACGTGCCGAGATGGACATAGAAAATTTTCCGGCTGGATATATGGATTACTATATGAAAAAGGCACTACCAAATGCTTATAATATAGATGCTCGTAGTGCTCCAAGAAGGCTTGGGCTAATGAATGTTGATGCCAATAAATATAGGCATGAACGAATATGGAAAGATGTTGAATCTGTTTAATGTAGCCCGACTCCGGGTGATGATCCCTGAAAAATTGGGAAAGGAGAATTAAATGAATCCTGCGACATTCCTTAAAAATTCAGATCGTATCGTGACCGGCGAAGGTTTTAAGAAAGTAATTCCCGGTCTGGACATCAACAGTTTACGCTTGACTACTGGTGGTATATTAGCAGCCGATAGCGGCAATCCTATGCGAGCATCATTGGAAACAAGCTTTGAAGGTGTCCAATTAGCATCGAGCCAGACAAGTTTAGGAACACTTACTTTTGTGGTTCCTGAAGATTATGATGAATCCCGTAATAAACTTCGGATCAGATTTCTGGCTAATTCTGCTGGTGATACTAACACACCCACTATTGATGCAGCAATTTATCGTAAAAGAGCCGCTGCTTCATTATCAGCAGACCTTGATCCAACTATTTCTGGTGCTGTCAACACCAATACCGCTAAGGCTGGTTGGGTAGAAATTAACGCCGATAGTCTTAGCCTTCAGGCTGGTGATGCAGTTACAGTAGTATTTACCACAAGTGCTCATACAACTGATGCGTTAAATGTTTATGGGCTTGAAGTTGTATATGCTGCCTGTTTGGTGTACTTCGATCCTACAGATCGTAGTTTCTCATAATATACCTGGTATCCGGGGGCCAGTAATAAGGCTGGCCCCCACATATGGGAGACTTAAATGGCTAATTTTGCTATTCCGTTTCCAAGAAAAGGCATAGATAAATCCAGTGTTACGATTGCACAGCCACCAATGACATCTGTGGATATGAATAATATGCGGTTACGTGATGTATTTGACGAGCGTACACGCGGGGGACAACGCCCTGGCCTGGATAAATGGGGTGCTGGCACTCAGATTGGTGCTGCCGATAATCCTGTAGTTGCTATGTGTACTGTTAGCACGGTGAGTTAATGGCTACATTATATGATTATTATAATACTGGCGGCAATAATCATAGTATATTTGTTCAGAATAGACAAGTAGCTCAAACCTTTACTGCCAGTGAAAATTATACTATTAGTTCTTTGAAATTAAAAATATATCGAGATGCCCTTTGGACTCCTGTTCCTACCATAGATCTAAAAGTTGAAATACAAGGAACAGATGAAAATGGACATCCCGATGGAAATGTGTTGGCATCGGCTACTATAGCCTATGCTAATATACCTGTTACTACGGCTGATTGGGAAGAAATTGCTATTTCCTGTGATCTTACAAATGGCGAAAAATATGCCATAGTTTTATATCATACGCCTGATAATGATATTAGCGTAAATTATCATTGTTATTGGAGCGTTGATTCAACTTCTCCCATATATACTGGTGGAAATTATGAATATTCAAATAATGATGGAGGAACTTGGGCAAGTACGGGAAGTGATTTTATGTTTGAAGTATGGGGACAACTAACATTCAGACCTCCAAATGATGTGGTGACACTTAGGCGGTTAGTGGCAGCAGCGAACAACAAAATATGGTATGAGGATATATCCTGATGGCAGTTACACTAACGGACAAAGTAGTAAAGAAATGGCTTGTAACTGCTGGTAATGACGAAATTTGGTATGAGGATACTGATGTGGCAAAAGGAACAATGATAGAACTGGACACAAGCGGAAATGTTATAGATACATCGGATCAACTGGTAATGTTTGAGGCATTTCAGAAAGTATTTGTGGTCAATGGGGCCAAGTTAAAAGTGGCTGATTTTGCCAATACTAAGTTGACATGTTCAGCACTTACATATCCACCGGCACATGGGGACATATTGATACAGGCCACAAGTCTCGCCCAAATGGTTGTAGATTATGTTAATACAGCCAAAACTGCTGTATATGGATATGTTACTACCGGCACTTTTAACACCGCCAATTCCGTATCTATTTTAAGTTCTTCTCAAAATACTGTTATGACGCCATCTTCCTTTATTCCATCTGATGCTGCTGCTGCACCACATTGGTATGCCTGGACAGCATATCCTGATACCAAAGATGATGAAGATGTCGTGAGAACTTATGGATCTTTACCAACGTCAGCATATCTCGGCTGTTTATATCGTGGCCGATGTGTATTATCTGGTGATCCGCATTATCCTCATCAATGGTATATGTCACGTGTAGCTAATCCCTGGGATTGGAAATATGTAGTTAATGATTCGCTTGCTCCGGTGGCAGGCAATAATACTGATGCTGGAGAAATTGGTGATATAGTGCGTGCACTTATTCCATACAAAGATGATTATCTTGTATTTGGATGTTCCGATTCGATATGGTTCTTAAATGGTGATCCAGCCGCAGGTGGATCTTTGAATGAGTTGAGCCTTGTTACCGGCATATATGGAGCATTTAGCCATTGTTGGGATGATATTGGAAATCTATATTTTTGGGGTATTGATGGTCTTTACAGAAGCAATATTCCAGGATTTCCTACAAATATATCCAAAATGAGATTGCCGAATATAATAGTAGACGAAGCAGCAGATCCCAATACTCATCGTGTCGTTCTTGGTTATGACCGCAAACGACATGCTGTGTTAATATCCATAGTTACGATAGCAACAGGGGCAAATTCCAATTATTTTTTTGACATATCTGAAGAAGCATTTTATCCAGAAAGTTATCCGACAGCAGGTGGGCCATATTCACTATTCTATTATGCAGCAAATGATCCAGCATATTCAGATCTGTTAGTCGGTTGCAAAGATGGATATATTCGTAAATTCAACAATTCACTGAAAAGTGACAATCTTGCTGCTGATGCTGTTGGTGTGGGTACATCAATTATAAGTAGTTATGTAGTTCTCGGGCCTATGCCGTTAAACAAAGATCCAGATAACTTTGGAAAGATAAGTATGATAAATGTTACAACTGCCGGTGGAGGAAGT
>DATKVL010000207.1:0-7432 GCA_035530115.1 Dehalococcoidia bacterium
GGGATTACCGTGGTGCCGTTGTACGTCCAATTTGGCAATGAGACCTACCGGGATAATATTGACCTGAGCACGGAGGAGTTCTACCATAAGTTGAAAACAACTAAGATTCACCCAACTACATCAACGGCCACCCCGGCTGATTTTGCCGAGATTTTCACTAAATTAGCGGAGGAAACAAAGGAAATCCTGACTATAACTCTTTCTGAAAAGTTCAGCGGCACTTATACAGCAGCGCTGCAGGGCAAGGCTATGGTTAGCAAAGATTGCCGCATTGAGGTCATTGACTCTGAGGCGGGAGCATGCGCACAAATGCTCTTAGTCATTTCAGCAGCTAAGATGGCTCAGTCAGGGGCTAATTTGAAGCAAATTGCTGACCGGGTCAGGAGAGCGATTCCCAGAGTGCATGTTCGTGTGAGCTTCGATACACTGGAATACTTGAGAAGAGGCGGGCGCATCGGTAAGGCACAGGCTTTCCTGGGTAGCTTGATAAAAGTAAATCCTGTTGTAGGATTAAAAGATGGCGCAACCTTTCCTATTGCTCGTCCTCGCAACCGAGCTCAAGCCATGGATTTCCTGGTAAATTTTGTTAAGGGGTTCAGCCGGATAGAAGCCGTTGCTATCGAGGATGCTACTACTCCCGACGATTTACAGACATTAGCCGAGCGGCTTGAAGATGTCGTCCCTCCGGAACGTATCTATCGTTCCAAGGTTGGCCCGGTGATAGGAACTCATGTTGGTCCTCATGTCCTGGCTGTTGCCGTCCTTGAAGCAGAATAGAAAGTGACAGGCATTGATTCGCTACGAAACGTTCTTGAGCTGGAATGCCAGAAGGGTTACACCGATAAGGCAGTAATCGGCGGCCTGGATAAGTATCTTCACAAACAGGCCGGGCAAATCCGGCAGAGTATCAATAACCCACAGCTCTTAAGCGGCTTTGATGAACTTAACTTAGCCAATTCCAATTACGGCTCTTACGGCATGGATGAGCGCAAGAGATGGATAACAAATGTCTTTGGCTGGCTGGATAAGCTGGAAAGAGCGACTAAAAGCCGTCAGCCGTCAGCTCTCAGTAGTAAAACGGCAAGGGCTGAGCCCCGCCAGAAGCGAAGAGAAGAGCTGGACTCGCCCATAACTGCTATCAAAGGCATCGCCCTCAGCGTAGCTAATAAATTCGCTAAGCTTAATGTAAGAACAGTGCACGAGCTGCTGTATTTTTTCCCCAGGCGCTATGTCGATTACAGCCGGAGGAAACCCGTCTCGGAACTTATAGAAGGTGAAGAGCAAACTATCATAGGCACAATCTGGCAAGCCAGAGTAGCTACTTTGGGTAACCGGAAAGGCACAGAGGCAATTGTCGGCGACAAGACGGGGACCATTAGAGTGGTCTGGTTCAATCAACCTTACCTGGCAAAAATCTTCCGTACTAACGCCAGAGTAGTAATTAGCGGCACAGTCGGCCTGTTCAAAGGACACAAAGTATTCGAGTCCCCGGAGTGGGAATTGCTTGAAGATAAAGAACTAATTCACACCGGGCGCCTGGTTCCCGTCTATCCCCTTACTCAAGGCTTATATCCCAGGCAAGTAAGGAAATGGACTAAGGAGGCTGTCGATGGCTATGTCTGGCAAGTGGGCGATTTCCTGCCTTCAGAGATTAAAGCCCGCTGCCAATTATTAGACCTTCCCGCCGCAATAACTCAAATTCACTACCCCGATGACCAGACAATGGCGGAAAGGGCGAGAGGGAGGCTATCCTTCGACGAGCTATTTCTTCTTCAGTTAGGCGTGCTGGCTAGAAAGCGAGACTGGCAGGAAGGTCAACCGGGTAATGCTTTTCATATAGACCAGGAAGTAATTAGCAGATTTCTACATTGCCTGCCTTTCACCTTGACCCAGGCACAGGAGCGAGTGCTGCAGGAAATTTTAACCGACCTCAAACAAGCAAAAGCCATGTCCCGTCTTCTTCAGGGAGAGGTAGGGAGCGGCAAAACCGTAATTGCGACCCTGGCTCTCCTGATAGCTGCTGCCAACGGTTACCAGGGGGCGTTAATGGCGCCCACTGAGGTCTTAGCTGAGCAACATTACACCAATATCTGTGGCTATCTTGCCCAGGCCAGCACTCAGGAATCTGGTTCCGAGCCGGACGAAGGAACTATCAGGTGCTACACAGGATTTCTCTCCAGGCCACTTACCATCGCTTTGCTCACCGGGAGCCTCAGCAGTAACGAGAAGAAGAGGCTACATTATAAAATCGGGCAAGGGGAAGTGGATATTATTGTCGGCACCCATGCCCTTATTCAAAAAGAAGTGGAATTCAACAAGTTAGGGTTGGCGGTGATAGATGAGCAACACCGCTTTGGCGTGTTACAACGCTCGGCCCTGCGGCAAAAGGGGTTTAACCCTCATGTTCTGGTCATGACAGCCACCCCTATTCCTCGAACCATGGCGCTGACGCTCTATGGCGACCTTGACATTTCGGTTATTGATGAGTTGCCGCCGGGGCGACAGGTAGTGAAAACAAAGTGCCTCGAACCACAAGATAGGGAAAAGGCTTACAGCTTCCTCCAGCACCAGGTCAGCAATGGCCGGCAAGCTTTCATCATCTGCCCCTTAGTCGAAGAATCCGAAATACTTGAGGCAAAAGCCGCCACAACGGAGTATGCGCGACTATCCCGAGAGGTTTTTCCGAATTTAAAATTAGGACTACTCCATGGTCAAATGCCCGGTACTGAGAAAGAGGAGGTGATGCGCCGTTTTCGAAGCGGGGAGCTTGATATTCTGGTGTCGACCTCGGTAGTGGAGGTGGGCATCGACGTACCCCGGGCCTCTGTCATGATGGTAGAGGGTGCTGAACGCTTTGGCTTGTCCCAGCTCCACCAGTTCAGGGGACGCGTGGGGCGAGATAAGGAGCAAGGCTATTGCCTGCTTATCTCGGAAAAGCTTTCACCTGAAGCAAGGGAGCGTCTCCGGCTGATGGAGAAAGTCCACGATGGCTTCGCCCTGGCTGAGAAAGACTTAGAGCTACGAGGCCCTGGAGAATTTTTCGGCACCCACCAGAGCGGCCTGCCCGACCTCAAACTTGCCAAGCTAACCGATCTACGCAGCCTGGAGTTAGCCCGGCAAGAGGCAATGACTCTTTTCCAAAGCGACCCTAATTTAAAGAAAGCTGAACATCAACCCTTACGTCAACAATTGAGCCGGGCATGGTCCAAGGGCGCTGAATGGAGCTAATTCCCGTTAAATACTAAACAAATCCAGAACAGTACGATTTGGAAGGGCGCAGTTTAAGATTTGCTCGTAAATCGATAAGGTTTAGCAAAAACTTTCCAATTTAGCTAGAATATGGAGAAAATAAAAACGCAACCGGGAGGTGCAAAAGGAGATTTATTGTGTACATTGATAAATATCGCCTGGATGGGAAAGTAGCTTTAATCACCGGTGGCTCAAGAGGCATCGGCCGAGCCACTGCACTAGGTTTTGCCGAGGCCGGAGCAGACGTTGTAGTAGCCAGCAGGAAACTTCCTGACCTGGAGAAGGTAGCCGAGGAAATAAGGAAATTAGGAAGAAAATCTTTACCGGTAGCGGCTCATGTGGGGCGGATGGAAGATATAAACAACCTGGTCGCCAAAGTCACCAATGAATTTGGGAAAATTGATATCCTGGTGAACAACGCAGGCACTAGCCCGGCGTTGGCCTCTTCGTTAGAAGTTGATGAACGTCTATGGGACAGCATCTTGAATCTTAATCTGAAGGGATTATTCTTCCTCAGTCAGGCTGTAGCTAGAGTGATGAAGGAACATGGCGGAGGCAAGATTATCAATGTCGCCTCAATGGATGGATTTAAACCAGAGGCAAACATCGGCACGTATGCAATCAGCAAGGCTGGGGTCATAATGATATCTAAGGTCATGGCCCTGGAATTGGCTCAGTATAATATCCGCGTAAATGCAATAGCTCCCGGAAATGTGCACACTCGTCTCGGCGACTCCCGTTTCCTGGCTATGCCTGAATACGAGGGGGAGATGATCAAAAGGACACCACTAGGACGCATAGCCGACCCTGATGATATGGTAGGTGCGATGATTTATCTGGCATCCGATGCCTCCAGCTTCGTGACAGGAGAATGTATCACTGTAGCCGGTGGAATTTTTCTGACTTAATTCGGGAAGCCGATGAGCTTATGAAAGTCTTTGGTGCCATACTTGATAAGACAAGACAGGTTTGATATCGTGACTTTGGATTTGGAAACTGTTTAGAGTTTAGGATTTATTGTTTTGACATGCTCAAGCAAGAATTAGCTAAATGTTTGCAGCAAGCTGTATTGAAGGCACAGCAAGAAGGTGCTCTTGCTTCAGCTGCTTTGCCCGAGGTGCTTATAGAACATCCTCAAAATCCCGAACACGGAGATTTTGCTTCAGGCCTCCCTTTGAAGCTGGCTCGGTCTATGAAGATGTCCCCCATGGCTATAGCCGAAAAGGTCTCCGAGCATATAGTACCACCACCTCAAGTTGCCAAGATTTGGGTTGCTCCTCCAGGCTTCATTAATTTCATCTTGCGGGAGGACTGGCTGAGTACGGAGGTGGAATCAATCCTGGCTGCTGGTGAATCTTATGGTGATATTGAGCTAGGCAAAGGTAATCGGGTCCAAGTTGAATTCGTTAGTGTCAACCCCACCGGGCCTCTCCACGTAGGTCATGGCCGTGGTGCCGTTTTAGGCAGTACCTTGGCCAATGTGCTTACTGCCTCTGGCTATGCCGTAGAAAAAGAATTTTACATAAATGATATGGGTAACCAGATAAATAACTTTGGCCGTTCCCTCCATGCTCGCTACCGGCAATGCCTGGACAAAGAAGCTACCATGCCCCCAGATGGCTACTACGGCAATTACATGATTGACCTGGCCAAAGAAATAGTTCAGGAGCAGGGTGATAGATTTTTATTGTTGCCCGAGAGCGAGGCAGCTTCACAACTAGCGAAGGTTGGGATTACCAGGATGCTACAGAGAATTAAACAAGACCTCGAGCTGCTAAACGTTGTTTTTGACACCTGGTTCTCAGAAAGAAGCCTTTATCAGGGCGAGCAATATAACAAGGCTATGGAACTACTCCAGGGCGGGGGCTATATTGCTAAAAAGGAAAACGCCACCTGGTTTGAATCAAGCTCCCTGGGCGAAGACAAGGACAATGTCCTGGTGCGCAGTGATGGTTCTCCCACCTATTTTGCCTCTGATATTGCCTACCATTACAACAAGTTTCTGGAGCGGAAATTCGACTGGGTGATTGATATCTGGGGGGCTGACCATCAAGGGCATGTCCCTCGAATGAAAGCGATGCTCAAGGCCTTAGGATGTGTCCCTGACCAACTTAAGGTGATAATCTGCCAGTTAGTCACCCTGCGGCGTGGACAGGAGATAGTTAAAGTATCCAAGCGCAGTGGCGATATTGTTACTTTACAGGAGGTGATAGACGAGGTAGGCTCGGATGCTTGTCGCTTCTTGTTCCTCTCCCGTTCTGCTGATAGCCAGATGGACTTCGATATAGAACTCGCTAAGCGGCAATCAGCGGACAATCCTGTGTATTACGTTCAATATGCTCACGCCCGGATTGCCAGCATTCTTCGCTTAGCGAAACAGCGGGAGATAGACTGCAGTCAGGGCGATGTTTCTCTGCTTACCACCGAGCCGGAGCTAACCTTAATTCGCCGTTTAATACTCTTCCCCGAAATAGTAGAACAGGTGGCAGTTACTCTCGAGCCTCACCACTTACCTTATTATGCCCAGGATTTAGCCACCGTGTTTCACAGTTTCTATAAGCAATGCCGGGTTGTCTCTGAAGACGAAGCGCTGACTAAGGCTCGCATCAAGCTGGTCAAGGCAACTCAGATTGCCCTGGCTAAAGTCCTTCGCCTCATGGGCATGACCGCCCCGGAAAAGATGTGATTTATCCCTTTTGAGGTCTTGCGACAAGCAGGGATATCTTCATCTTTGTCGGGGAAGGATAGAATTCATCACAGTATTACTTAAATTCTCAGGCAGAATTGTGCTGCTACCCAGAGCAGTTGTCTCAAAGATATAATAAAGCATGAGGTCTGGCATTTACGAAAAGAGCAAAGCATGATATGGTTCGGTTCTGACAGATAAGGCAGGCGAGGGATGACAGCTCCACACATATTAGGGTTTCTGGGAATTCTGCTCATTATTGGATTCATAGGGGATTACCTCTTCAAGAAAATAAGTTTTCCCGACATATTAGTGCTACTAGGTTTAGGTTACGTAGCAGGGCCTGTCTTACATATTGTAGACCCAGCCTGGGTAGCCCCGGCAGCGCCAATAATAGCCAATCTATCCTTAGTCGTGATTCTATTTAACGGCGGTTTGGGCCTTGAGTTTTCCGAAGCTCGAGCCACCGCACCCAGGGCAATAGCGCTCGCTTTAGTGGGTATCGGGGCCAGCATGATAGCGGCGACAGCCTTTGTTTACTACGTTCTAGATTGGGAATTGATGGATAGCTTGTTGCTTGGAGCCATCGTAAGCGGCACCAGTCCGGCTATTGTAATGCCTCTTATCGCGCGAGCTAAAGTCACTCCTGAGATATCATCCCTATTAAATATAGAATCCGCTCTAAACGGTGCCTTGGTGATTGTGATTGCCCTGGTTATCCTGGAAGTCATGACTGTTGGGGCAACTGGGAATATAGGTCCTGTGATTGCTAAAGCTATTGGCATGCGCTTTCTTATAGGACTGTTAATTGGCGGCGGCGCCGGATTTGCCTGGCTCTGGGTGCTGACGTTCATAGAAGGCGAGCTATACGATGATATCTTGACCTTAGCTGTCCTTTTCTTACTTTATCTCGCCGTGGAGAGTCTGCAGGGCAGCGGAGCTATTTCCGCTCTCGTATTCGGCTTAATCCTGGGAAACGGCATGGATTTTGCAAGATTTCTACGCACCAAGAGGACTATAGAGATCCACAATACCATGATGACATTCCACTCTCAAATATATTTCATAGTGAAGACATTCTTCTTTGCTTACCTGGGGCTGATGATAACCTTTGATGACCCCAACGTAATTGTACCGAGCATCCTCCTGTCTTTGGCGCTATTGGTGGTAAGATGCATAGTAGTCCCTGCTATTTCCATAGGTAAGAGGAGCTTGCTTGCCAACACGGGAATACTAGCTACCATGCTGCCTCGCGGTCTATCCGCCGCCGTGGTAGCTGCAATAGCTGCTTCCTCGGGCATTCCCAATGCCCGGCTTTATCCCGAGATAGTGATAGTGGTTATCGCAATTACTGTCATAATCTCAGCTATAGGTATTCCCCTCTTTGCTAGAAAACCGCGGCGGGAGAACAGCGAGACAAAGGAAAAAGGTGGGACATCAAATTCACCTTGAGCTAGCGCCAATCGTTACTCCGCCGCCCTTCGCCTCATGGGCATG
>DATKVL010000208.1:0-1611 GCA_035530115.1 Dehalococcoidia bacterium
CAAAGTAGTGGTTGAAGATAAGCCGGAACGTGTTCACCGTCGATATATTATCATACAGCATGTCAGCATCCATGCCGGGCAGATACATGGCGTTAAGTATCTTTTCCCATTCATCGCCGCCGATGACTATGCCGGGATGGTATGGCCTGATTCCATGGTCTGACTGTAGAATGATAATCGGAGGCATTTCCGATTTATCCAGCAATACATCAATCACTTTTTCTATCTCCGCGGAGATGAAGATATACTGCCCAAGGTAGAACTGTTTATCTTTATAGTTGGACCAATTTGCAGGAGCGATATACTCGCCTTTCGGACCGAACACAAAGGCCTCGTGCGGACACATGAGATGAGCAATAACAATTTTTGGACCCTCGATATCTGGCATAGTCTTCAAGTGCGAAAGGGTATCAAGTAAGCCATTTCGCCAAGAGCGAATGTATTCGGTTCCGTAAATGTGATTGTAGAACGGGCATAGCATGGTAGTATTCCACAAGAGGCGAGAAAAGTCGGTCATCAAGTGGTTACGCTCAGGGGATTGAAAGTCGACAGGCAAGTCAGTGTCAACCCCGTATGTACCCCTCCACCAGTTATCAATTTGGAAGTAAGCATACCTATAACCTCTTTGGTTCAAGAAATCTACCACTTTGTTGGTGGCAATCATTTGCTTGACGATTTCAAGAGGCGCCGCTAAAGAAGTGTACTCCATGTTTAACGTTGAAGCGATTGAGTATGCTGTTGACCTGGTTCTGGTTCTGCTCTCGTGCGCCACAAAAAAGCCTTTATCCTCCAGGCTGTTGATAAACTCACTGTTATCATAATCATACCATTCCTTCATGGTATCAGGGTGGGCATACTCGTCCAGGATGATGAAATAGATATCGGGCAGGGTATTGAGCTCTGCCGGACTGGCGGCGGTATGCTCCGTGGATTCCACCGGTGTGTCGGCACTCAGCCTGGCTAGTCTAACTTGATAGCTGCCGATGTTAAACAGGTTGATGGCAATGAGCACCACCGCCGCTATGTTGAACAACCTGGTGGTGATGCGAAAATCCCTTTTTGCCCGTCCGATGAAATAGACGCAGTAGCCCCAGACGAACAGCATAGCGGGGAGCAAGTAGGCGTGTTTGGGCACAAACACGCCCAAGTAGTTCAGCCCGTCATAAAGGCGTCCGTAGGAGAAAAAGAAGACCAGGAATATAGCTGTGGCAAATCCCGCCTTAGCCAGGCTGCGGAGTATAAGGCTCAGGACTGCCCACAACACCAGAGTAGCAGCCACTGAGATTACCAGCGACAGCCACATCTGGCTTGCCGATGTTTCACTTATGTTGTGGGCATAGAGAAACAGGATGGGAAAAGCAGCAAACAGCAGCGGGTAGAAAACCACCGGTCCCTTGAAAATAGCTTTTAACTTTTGTTTCATTTGAGTCTTGAGCCATCTTCCTGTTGACATGGCTAGTTACATCTCCCAATCATCCTCCAGCAGCGGATAATCGGCGTCAAAGTAGTGGTTGAAGATAAGCCGGAACGTGTTCACCGTCGATATATTATCATACAGCATGTCAGCATCCATGCCGGGCAGATACATGGCGTTAAGTATCTTTTCCCATT
>DATKVL010000209.1:0-1076 GCA_035530115.1 Dehalococcoidia bacterium
GAATGTATAATGCGTAGTCATGAATAGGTGTATCACCCTCCGTAACTTGCTTAACTATTCTTTCTCGAGCAAGACCTTTGGCATCTTTGTGCATTATGGTTGTTCCGTGCAAGAAGACGAGTATTTTCATATTTATAAAAAAAGTTCCTTAATCAATTAAGATATAGAAGAGATAGAGTACTATAATTGGGTGTCGCAGTCTAGGGGTCAGGACATATTGACCTGTTCGCTGTCAAAACGGGATATAACCTAGCACACAGAGCTGATAAAGCCAACTTTTCATCACAGTGTGCTTTTTATTGTCCCGAAGCTGGTTAGCTAGCCGCTTTTGGAGACAAATTCTTTCACCCTTCTCTCAAACACCCCTCTCTCCAAAAGCACCCTTCTCTGGCATTTGAGGCATTTAAGGCCAATGTCGGCGCCCACTCTCACCACTTCCCACTCATAACTGCCGCAGGGGTGTGCTTTGCGCAACCGGACTATGTCACCGAGGTTTATTTCTATAGTCATTGATTTGCTTGCGGATTTTTTCAGCCATGTTTCTAGCCGCCTGGGAAAAATCTTTTTCCTTTGAAGCATAAAGAATTTGCCTTGACACATTGATAATCGCTTTCTCGCCCCGGGCATCCACTCCGTAGGCAACTGCTGAAGCCAAGTCCCCTCCCTGAGCGCCGATGCCGGGGATAAGCAAAGGCATTTCGGGGCAGATTGAGCGAACCCTCTTTAATTCATCAGGATAGGTCGCCCCGACTACCAGGCCAATATTGCCATAAATATTCCATTCTTTGGCTTTTTGCGCCACTGCTTCGTATAGAGGTAGGCCATTGGAGCAAAGGTTCTGGAAATCTGTGGCTCCTCGGTTGGATGTTCGGCACAGGATGAATATTCCTTTATCTTGGTAGTTAATAAAAGGCTCTATGGAGTCGTAGCCAAGGTAGGGATTGACGGTAGCGGCATCGAAGCTAAGAACCGAAAAGAGAGCCCTGGCGTAAGCCTTGGCAGTGTTACCGATATCGCCGCGCTTGGCATCGCCGATTACGGGAATATCACCGGGTATATATTTAACGGTCTTTTCC
>DATKVL010000210.1:0-2696 GCA_035530115.1 Dehalococcoidia bacterium
TTCGAAGGACATTACCCCGGACAACCGGTCATGCCCGGGGCGCTTATCTGTGAATCCATTTTTCAAACAGGTGCAATCCTGCTCTCCAAAATGATGGGCGGCATCAGTGGAGGCGTTCCTGTTTTGACCCGAATTAATAACGCCAAGTTCAAAAGCATCGTTAAGCCCGGCAGCATCTTAGATATTGAAGCAGAACTGGTGGAAAAAGTCAGTAATGCCTATTTCATGAAGGGCAAAGCCTCAGTTGGCGGCAAGACATCGGTCACAGTCGAGTTTACTGTTACATTGACTAAAGAGACATCCTGACATGACATATAATCGAGAAGTATAAATGGACTTCTTAGACATTGCGGGTAAGACCTTTCTTGTTTTTGGGGTAGCTAACAAGAAGAGCGTCGCCTTCGCCGTCGGAGAGGTTCTTTCCGAGGCAAAAGCACATGTAATCTATAGTGTTCGATCATCAGGAAGAAAAGAGAATGTTTCCAAAATCCTTCCTGGTGCTGATATCTTCGTGTGTGATGTCGAACGGGAACATGAAATTAAGAAACTTGCTGAAAACATTTCCAAAAAGTATCCCAAAATTCATGGCATCGTTCATTCCATAGCTTTTGCCAATTATGAAGAGGGACTTAAGCCATTTCACGAAACAAAAAAGAAAGACTTTCTGCAATCAATTGATATCTCCTGTTATTCTTTAATCGCTATTGCTAATGCGTTTAAGGACCTATTGGATGTGAAAGCATCTGTAGTCACCATATCTATCTCAACCACCAAAATAGCAGCCGAACCCTATGGTTTTATGGCCCCGGTAAAAGCTGCTCTGGACTCAACCCTGTGCTTCTTGTCTAAATCCTTCAGTTCTTTTTCCCAAATCCGATTTAATTCCGTGAACGCCGGACTGTTAAAAACCTCGGCCTCCGCAGGAATACCAGGATATTTGGATTATTATCTATTCGCAGAACAATTAACCTTGCGCAAAAAAGCTCTGACCACCAAAGAAGTAGCCAATACCGTAGCGTTTCTCTTGAGTGAGCGGTCCAGTGGCATTAATGCCCAGGGTATCGTTATAGATTGCGGAATGTCGGTCAACTACTTTGATAAAGATATTATCAAGAAGGCGACAAGGTTTTAGTAAGCCAATGACTTTATTTCCTGTAGTCATACCAGTTACCGAAGTTGGACATAAACTCTCAGGGAAAGAAAAAGTAGCTCACCCTAGCAGAATTGCCCGAGAGGCACTAAAACTGAGTGCCGAAAAAAGCGGAGTCAGACTCGGAGAATTGCTCAAAGATGAAAGGGGTGCCCCATGCCCCGTTGCTGGCAATTATTGGTCTCTTTCCCATAAACCTAAGTGCGTGGCGGCAGTGGTTAGCAAAGATAAGGTCGGGATCGATATTGAGGAAATAAAGCCCCGGGCTGAATCACTCTTTGCTTATGTGGCGAGTGACGAGGAATGGGGACTAAAGGAAAAGTCCTGGGATACCCTTTTTCGCTATTGGACGGCAAAGGAAGCGATTCTGAAGGTTATCGGAATTGGTATAAGCGGGTTAAAGACCTGTCGGATAATCTCAGTCCACGACGAGAATCATATTAGTTTGGACTATAATGGGCATTTTTTTCTGGTGGAGCAATTAAGGTGCAAGAACCACATTGTGTCCGTCCTCAAGGGCGATAACCAAATCGAATGGGTAGTTTTGGATGAGTTTCCAGACAATATGACTTAGGTTTTCAAAAGTGGGTCTTGTCAAATTCTTTTGACCGGTATCGTTCCCATCTGGGAAAAATTTCTTGATAGATCCCGAGCCTTATTCCAATTAACTTTATAGCTCGTAGAAGCAGCATTCTGAACATCCTGGGTTTATTAAGAAGTGCTTTCATCAAGGCAAGGAGAGTTCTAGTTAGTGTAGGCGGGCATCCCTCTATTTTGATAGCATTTTGTAAACTCTTATTACTTCTAATGGCACAATCGCCGCAAAGGAAGACCATTTGGGTGTCTCCTTTAGGCTTCAATCCCAGCCCATAATATAACGCTGCACCGCCAAAATCCATTCCAGGATTATCTTTGCCGAATATTGACAGCGCCAGGGCAAGCGTGGCACCGCAAGCGGAACAAAGAGTTTGCCCCGGATAGGGAGCGGAAAGTCCTGTTATTTTCGCCGGGGTCAGTAATTCTTTGTCCGGTTCAAATCGCCACTCAAGTTGCTCCTTTAGAGATTCTATATCCTCTCCTTTAATTTGAATTGCACTGATATCAAAAGAGCGATTGTGTCTCTGGGCAAATTCTCTCAGATAGTCAACTTGTGCAGGATCAATTCCCAGGATTGTTGCTCCGACAACATCGCACTCGAATATATCTGGGCTGGCTATAATCAAATCCTTGCGGTGGGCTACACCCACAAGAGTTTCCGGTCCCTTTTCCAGCATATATATACCATCAATTATGACCAGGTCGCTCTTAATAGCTTCGTTCAAAAGGCAAATTAGGGTGTCCAGTCGCTTACTAATATGAAACCTTTTTTTTGAATCTTTGCTGAGACAGCCCTTCAGATTCTTGAAACCCAGAGAGACCTTTGCTTGGAAGTGAGTCTTGAGCACCGGGACATTTATGAGAAAGTCTGTGTCTAAGGCTGCTCTCGAGACCTGGACCTTTACCCCTCCTAAATCTAGCTCATGAAAAGCACCTTGGTTGAAATCAA
>DATKVL010000211.1:0-1022 GCA_035530115.1 Dehalococcoidia bacterium
ACGGCAATCAGCCCTGTTTATGTCAGCTCCGAAATCAAGTACCAGCTTGAAGACAGCGGGGCGAGAATGATTGTTTGCCTGGATATTCTTTACGATAACGTGGAAAAAAGCGGAGTCAAGCTGGATGCTGTCATCCTGACCAGCATCAGCGAATACCTGCCGGGAATGAAGAAGTTTCTGGGCAGCAGTGTGCTCCGGGCTGTATATCAGAAAATGGCCGCCCCGCCTGTTGAACTGTTTGAAAGAGAGGGATTTTATCGATTCCAGGATTTGATTAAGAAATATCCCCCGAATCCGCCCAAAATCGAGTTCAATATCAGAGAGGACATAGTAACTCTTCCCTACACTGGAGGGACAACCGGGAAGCCCAAAGGTGCTGTGATAACTCATTACAATTTCGCCGCTGCCCGAGAGCTCGCCGATGGATTCTGGGGTGATGTCGTCCAGAAAGGGAAGGAAATCGTAATAGCCTATTTGCCTTTCTACCACATCTATGGTCAAGCAGTGGTCATGATGGGAGGAATGACCGAGGGCTACACTTCAATACTAATCACCACTCCTGACCCTGATGACATTCTGGGCGCGCTAGAAAATTACAAAGGAACTATTTTCTACAGTGTTCCCGCCCTGTATGAATATCTCAAGGACTATGAAAAGACTAACAGAGTAAATTGGAAGAAAATAAAAGTCCTCATCTCCGGTGCCGATGCTCTTCTCGAGGATACTGCCCGGGGCTGGGAAAAGCGGACCGGCGCTAGAATCCACGAGGGCTGGGGAATGACCGAGACGACCTCGACCGGTATGGTCAATCCCTACGGCAGGGCGAAAATCGGTTCCTTCGGTGTACCTATGCCTGGTTGTGTGGCGGGTATAATGGAGTCGGAAGGCACCAAGTTCCTTCCTGTTGGGGAAACAGGCGAATTGGTATTCAAAGGACCCAATGTCTTCCCGGGATACTGGGGGAAACCGGAAGAAACCAAGGAAGTTTTGATGGAAATCGACGGTGAAACCTGGCTGCGCAC
>DATKVL010000212.1:0-6847 GCA_035530115.1 Dehalococcoidia bacterium
TTGCTGATGATTGTCGATAAAGAACCAGAGGCAGCGCTTCGCGCATTGCACTCATAGCGGTTTCATGATCGTCAGCCGTGATTCGGATTTTCAGGAACGCTCATTCGTCGCAGGTCACCCGCCGCAGGTGGTCTGGCTCAAAATTCCAAACCGCTCCAAAACGTTTGTGCTCAATATTCTGCTCGATCACCACACGGAAATCAAACAGGCATTGATCATGCAGAATCGGGCTTGCGTCGAAATTAATCCCAGTAACCGACACAAACTTCGCGTGTTTTTCGCCCCAACGGTATCTAACGAAAAAAGACAAGATATAGAACAATAATGAGCACTACAGTACCGAGTCCGCTATACATTTTTCATCTCCAACTCATAGCTCACCCTCCGGGAAGGTAATTAAGCAAGAGTTCTTCTGATCATTAAAGCATTCGCTCAAGTTGATGTCTGTGTGCCAGCACACACCTACTCGAACGGTTAGGGATACCCCTTCTGACGACATACACCAAGGCTGGCAAAGCTGACAGCTTTTCCGGTATTCGACTTGCGTCATTCCCCGAGTCAGAATGCATTGCGATAAAATCGACTGCGTGTTTGAATGTGCATAAAAATTGAATCGGAACTCCAGCATGAGAATAAAGTGGATCGACAGAACACTGCAGTTGATCAAAAATGAGTTGGGGCTCGGTCCCGTTTTAGGGTTGGCCGCATTGTTGCTGGCTGCGGGAGCGTTACTGTTTGCTGTGTTGTGGTTCGTCGATTCCGCACCGCCCAGCACCATCACGCTCATCGGAGGGCCTCCAGACAGCCTGTTTCAGCGCAATGCCGAAAAATACAGCGCCATATTGGCACGCAATGGGGTCAAGCTGAAGATCATTCCCTCTCAAGGTTCGCTGGAAAACCTGGTGCATCTGAGCGATCCATCTTTCCATAACGATGTGGGTCTAGTCCAGGGCGGCTTGATACAGAGCGGTTTGGTCAGCGGGTTAGACACGAGCAGATTGGTATCGTTGGGCAGTGTTTTCTACGAACCCTTGCTGGTGTTCTACAAAGACAAAAAGGAGTTGAACAGGCTCGTACAGTTCAAGGGGAAAAAACTGGCCATAGACCTGCCAGGCAGTGGCACGCACGCGCTGGCGACAACCTTGCTCAAGGCAAATGGAATCGACGAGAGCGACAAGACTACCGAGCTGTTGGACATAGAGGCCGAAGACGGCGCAGCCAAACTGGTCTCGGGCAAGATAGACGCGGTGTTCCTGATGGGGGACTCAGCATCGATCAAACTGATTGTCAGTCTGCTACGCACTCCGGGTATACGGTTGATGAGTTTTGCTCAGGCCGATGCCTATACCCGCAAGTTCAATTATCTCAACAAGATCGAGTTGCCTGAAGGTGGTATCGACTTGGGCAAAGACATCCCGCCGCACAATGTCACGTTAATCGGACCAACAGTCGAACTGATCGCGCGTAGCGGGCTGCATCCGGCACTGTCAGATCTGCTGCTGGAGGCTGCGCACGAGGTGAATGGCAAAGCCGGACTGTTGCAGCACCAAGGCGAGTTTCCCGCGCCTTTGGAGCACGAATTCCGTATCAGCGAAGACGCCACTCGTTATTATCAATCCGGCAGAAGTTTCCTCTATCGCAATCTGCCATTCTGGATGGCGACATTGGTGAGCCGTCTGGTGGTCGTACTCGTGCCGCTCATGGTGGTGTTGATCCCCGGCTTGCGCATATTGCCATCAGTTTATCGTTGGCGCATCCGCTCGCGTATCACCAAATGGTACGGTGCATTGCTGGAGCTGGAGCGCGGCCTACTCAAAGCGAACGATACTGCGGAACAAACGGAAATGCTCAAACGTCTGGATGAAATCGATCATTCCGTGAAGCGGATGAAAGTGCCCAAGATGTTCGGTGACCAGTTCTATGTGCTACGCCAGCACATCACGCTGGTACGTGAGCGCTTAAGGGAAAACAAGCAATAGGCCACCAGTGAACCCATTAGCACCACATAAAGAAAATGGGCTAGACCATTTCTGATCTAACCCATTGATTTGTTGGTGCGCCCGAAGCGATAAATCTGGGCACTGGCAAGATGTCATCTTGCTATCACGTTGAATTGCGTCTAAAACTAACCCTTGTAAACTACTGTGCTACTAAATACGCTGTGCAAGTACCAATCCTAAAGCACCCGTAACAAATGCCAGAATACTAAGTGCAGATTTTGCAAGGTCACTTTGTCCGAAAAGGCCAAGTAAAGTAATACAACCTATAAGCGATATGAGGACCGCGGCTGGGCCAGTTGCTTTCAGATTAACAGCGATATTTCTAAAAAAATTCATCACAAATCCTGTTAATAAACAGTACGCCCAAAGCAATAATCTGCGCACTAGATTGAGACGTTAACACTAGCTGTTTAATTCTTTTTAGCAGGAGCATTGCTACAAATTATTTTACAGTTTGCTTAATTGTTCCCTATATGTGTCCAACGTTGCTATTAGTCCCTTTTTCATTTCTACATTTTCATGGGCCGCTTTGACCATAGCGTCCAAAGCTTCCAAGAAAGAAGGTGTTGGCATAACTATAGTAACTAAGGGAACATGATGTTTAGGACTCATTTCCCAGCCAAGTGTAAATCTAGATACTGCCACGCCAAAGCCCATATTTAATATTCTGTCTGCATAAATTACTTGAGCCGCTTGGGCTTCTACAGTTACTGGTACGTCCGCTGATTTATTGCTCTGTTGCTTTGTCATTTTCACTCCTAATAATCCTCAATCCTCATGACAGGAAGTTTTAATCTGGTTGGAATAAAGTTTGTTATTTGCGCCGACATATCCGTTAAATAAGTTGTCTTAGGATCGTTACGCACAAAGCTCACATAATAATCTTTCACTTCACCATGTATTAAATCATTTACAACATCCTTTGCTGTTTGGATTTCCATAGTTACTTCACGACTCAAATTGCTAGTTTGAATCTGCCAGTTCACAGCCGGTATCGGTACACTCACTTCCCTTGCAGTTTGCCAAGGTTGCTTTGCTCGTAGTTCATCTGGTCTACGAAAAGCAACATCAAATTCAAACCCCAAATATGCTGTGAATTCCCATATGGATTTAATGGTGAGATTCTCTCTCCCTGACAAAACTCTAGTAACACGACTTTTTTTCCATCCCAAATCTTTTGCTACATCAGAACGACTTTTTTTGCAAAACGACATCAAAGCAGCTAACTGAGTTGCTACGTAATCTTTCTTTAACTCGAATGGATCAGCCTGATCAATATCTGAAAATGCATCAATATAATCATCTTTTTCTTCGTTCAAATTGGTGGTTACAAGTGCAGTTGAGCTAGTCATATTATAATCCTTGTACTAAATTCATTCGTTTCCAGGCACTCAAAAACATATTTAGCGATTACATCCAATTGCGCTTTCTCTCCCTTAGTTAAATGATCTTTACGTTTAGGACAAGTTTTTAGTAAAACAATATTCTTATTAGGTAAATATATAAAATAAATGCGTATATCCCCCGAGCCCCAAATACGATATATCTTCTCTGTCTTTCCATTCATCTTGAATGTATGTGCTTCATGACACTGCTTCTCGTCATAAAGATCATAAAAATTTAATCCAGTATTCGCCTTGCCTAACAATGTGCTGTACGATTTAACCGCCAATCTCCTGTCAGATGAACCTAAAAGTAGCAAATCCGCGTTTGTTGTAGACGTTCGTTTATCCGCATCAGTACAAATGGTATAAATTTTCCAGCAACCATCCCAATCTTCAGGCGTCACATAACCCTTATCTGCTGGTAAAACTAGACGCGTGAAAAATATTGACATTTTGATGTTAACTTATAAATAAACCACTGGCAATAATCATTTATGTTAACTTATAAATGAACTATCGGCAATAAATCATAACAGTCAATTCCCCCGTCCAAGTAACACGGGGGGCTATAAATACATAACCCGAAAAATAACAGCAAATACCCCGTACGACCATAACAATATTGTTCTACTGAGCTGTCCGCGCGTACCGCGCTTGCGCGGGCGCACGGACTGCTCGGTAGAGCTTATTCGTCATTCCTAAGTAATTCGTTTGACATTCGCTTGTGATGTTTGTATATTTCGCGTCAGTCGTATGACTTACAGGAGAGATACATGAAAACAGCCCACTTGCACGACCTTTGGGATAGTCCCGATAACGCCAGGCTCACCACCAAGCAATTCTCGTTTCGGCTTCCAGTTCACATTGCCGCCAAAATTGGTGCGCTTTGTGAGATGTACCCGCAAAAGAACCGAACACAAATCGTTGCCGATCTGCTTGCCGCCGCCTTGGATGATCTCGAAAAGAATCTGCCCGAGGAATTGGGTCACTTAGGCGACGAAGAAAATCAATACCATGATCGAATGGCTGCAGAGGCATCCAACGAGGAATATGTGCCTTATTACACGCTTGGCGGAACACGTGGCCGTTTTAGAAATATTGCCAATCAGCACTATGATGAACTCGAAAAAGAGCTTGGCAACGAACAGCCAACGCCTCTCTACAAGCAAATATGGATCACGGAAGCACAAATGAAAGCTAAGAAGTAATGACCTTCCGCCTTCTCCTCTCCGGCCACGACACCATCGAATGCGCGTATTACCTCGCGACTTCCGATGGCTGTCTGCTCGACTATGAGCGTCTGGCGGTGGAGAAGGAAATCATGCGCCAGTCCAAGTCGCGCAAACCCATGCTCATCAAACTCGGCAGCGAAGAATTCATGCTGGCCGGACACGGTACAGGCAGCGGCTATCCCTTCCTGATTGAGAATGAGGCATTCAGCATCCAGTTCGGCGAATTCAACAAACCCAACTTCTTCGTGACCTTCCGCAGCATTGCATTGTGGCATCAGGGCGCACAGGGATTGCATGAGCGAATCATGGCATGGGCTGCATCGGTAGGTCTGCGCGCCTATCTGCCAGAACGCCTCTCGCGGGTAGATATCACCTTCGACTATCACCTGCCCGTCATTGATTTCGATGAGGACAACTTTGTCACCAGCTTCGCCAAGGACAACCAGTACCGCAAGAATCGCAAGGTGCAAACCTTCCGCCTGGGTGAAGGCGAACTCGGGCTGCGCGTGTATAACAAGTGCGACGAGATACAAGAAAAAAGTGCCAAGACGTGGTTCTATGAGCTGTGGGGCATGGAGCAAGATGTGTGGCGCATCGAATGGCAAACCCGCAAGGCAAGGATTGGCTGCGGCGGTTCGGTATCCGCACCTTCGAGGACTTGAAGGAACGCCAGGGCGATTTGCTGCGCATTCTGGTCAACGATCACACCACGCTGCGCATCCAGTCCGAGGACAGCAACCGCTCCCGCTGGCCGTTGCATCCTTTATGGCAAGACCTTCAAGCGCGTGCCGCACAAATGGAAGGACTAGGCATCGTGCGCGAACTGGACATGGACAGGCTGCTGGAAGAGCGCATGAACCGTATCACCATCAGTCTGTATGGCTATATGAAGCGCATCGCTGCCATATACAGCTTGCAGGGCAATTCCCCTGCCGCCTCATTGAAGCAAGCCCGTGCGCATTTGTCACTCCGGTTGGAACACATACACGACCAACTCACTTGGCCGTCTGATGTAGAACGGCGCATGACAGAAATGAGGTTGGGCGAATGGTAATCGTCGATCTCGTCATTCAGTTAATGAATCCTCGCAAGCGGCGTGTGTTAGCACTTGCCGAAATGAACATGGAACAGAAAAAGTTTTTGTTATTCAAAAAAGAATTTCTTCGTGAATTCGGCAACTCCGAGCTGGTGCGTGATTTGGAGCGCGAATTATCGAAGAGCGGCAAGGCAAGGAGCGGAGCAGTACCAGCGGAACGGGATGGGCAGAAATACATTGCAGGAAAGGGGGTGCCATAATGAGTGAACGAATCCATACAAACCAAGATTCGATTCAAGCCTCAATTGGCGGTTATATCAGCCGACGAACTTGCCCTGCTTGAGTCCATCCTGCCTGAGATCATTCTTGCAATGATTCAGGCCGAAGAGCTGAACGATGACGAATAATTTTTTAATTGCCCGGAGGGCGGCGTGTTTGATGCTGGGATCGTTCGGGGACGGCCCCCGACTCTGCCCGTGACAAGAGACACACCCCTCTTCTGGCAAGCTCGCTTTTGAATTTGTAGTTATCGACAACGGAGAACCATCATGCACATTGCCATTTATGCACGCGTATCAACAACGCGCCAAGCTGAGAACGACCTGTCTATACCCGACCAGCTGCGCCAGTTGCACGAATGGGCAAAGGCGAACGGTCACCTGGTCGTGCAGGAATATGTCGAGCCAGGTGCATCGGCCACCGACGACAAGCGGCCCGTATTCCAGAAGATGATCTCCGATGCGATGATTAAACCGCCTGCATTCGAGGCCATCATCATTCACAGTCTGTCGCGCTTCTTCCGCGATGGCATCGAGTTCGGCGTGTATGAACGCAAGCTCATCAAGAACAAGGTCAAGGTTATCTCCATCACGCAACCGACCAGCGATGACGCAGGCGGGGAAATGATGCGGCGCATTATCAATCTATTCGACGAACACCAATCCAAGGAAAACTCCAAGCACGTTTCTCGCGCCATGAAGGAAAACGCACGGCAGGGTTACTTCAACGGCTCACGAGCGCCTTTCGGTTATAAGGCTGTAGCAACAGATCGGACAGCCAGTCGTGGCCGTAGCAAGAAGAAGCTGGAAATCAATGAAGCGGAAGCTGGCCTAGTGCGTCAGGTCTATGACTGGTATCTGCACGGACTGGATGGCCGCGTGATGGGCTGCAAGGAGATCGTGAAGCATCTGACAG
>DATKVL010000213.1:0-19406 GCA_035530115.1 Dehalococcoidia bacterium
TCAAGAAGCTAAAACAATCCAGTGTCACCAGTGCAAAAACAACGAGTGTTTGGCGCAGTATCCCCAAGGAGTCCCTGAGTATTGCCAGGCACAAAGATTCCCAGAAATAATCGAAGAAAGTAAACGGCAATATCTTGAGCCCGACGCTGACAAGTTCCATTTAGCTGCAGCCAAAGTGCTCAAAAAAGGGGGCTATGATTGGTCTCGAGTCCAACAATGCATCGAATTCGCCAGGGAACTAGGTGTCAAGAAGGTGGGATTGGCTGTATGTGTAGGCTTAATCCGGGAGGGCCGAGAATTTGCCCGCTTTCTGGATAGAGCCGGTTTCCAGGTTATTTCTATAGCCTGTATGGTAGGTGGTCTTAAACCTCAGGAGACGGGAATACCTGATGAATGGGTAAACCCACTAGGCATAAGCTGCAATCCCATAGCCCAAGCAGAGATTCTGAATCGAGAGGATACGGAACTGAACTTCATATATGGTCTCTGCGTCGGACATGATACTATTTTCATCAGGCATTCAAAGGCTCCTGTCACCTACGTTGTAGCTAAAGACATGGTCACCGGCAATAATCCAGGCGCTGTTCTCCTATCTCCATACCATCGCATGAAGTTTGCGGCAGCTTATGGGAGAGGTAGAACCGCTGAAAAAGGATAAGAGCAACAAAACTGCAAAGAAAGTTAGCAAGATAATCAAGAGGAAGGAATTTCTTACCGTGGTCAAAATCTCATTTGCTCGAACGGACATTGTTCACTTCCCTTACATTTCCTGATTACTACGTTTCCGAAATCTGAACTCCATACTCAGGCTGTTGCTCAACTAACACGGGCATATATGGATTTTGGACAAAGGTTCTCTTTTCATTTCATAACACCTGTCACCGTAATAATGAAACAGCATCCTGTCTAATTCTTTGGGGGTAACCCCGGTAACCTCACAGAGAGCTACTACCTTGGTTCATTTTTTGGCATGCGTAAATAAGCCAGCATCCTCGCCACCCTTCTATCAATTGGGAATACATTAAGGCTTAGGTAATCCATGATAAAGCAACTTAACGTCAATATGTTAACTCAATTTGGACCTGCGCCTTATCAGGTGAATGACGGCAAACACCATAGCCATTATAGCTACGAAGCCAATGACAATCCAGGCGGCATACTCAGGTCCCACATCCCTTAACCCGAGCCTGGCTATAGTCCCCAAGATGATTAATGTTCCATCATAGATAATGAAAGAAAGTACGATGGCCACCACCACCTGATAGTAAGGGACGCGCACTGTGCCAGCAGCCACCGATGATACCTGCATCAAACCCGGCGTCAATCTGGCAGCAACTATCACCGGTATGGACCATCTACCTAGCCTATTCTGAAATTGCTCAAAGTTACGCCGCAAGAATTTTGAACGTTTACCGACCCAGTCTACAAATCTTGTGCCCAGCAGTCGACTTACCCAGTAAATAACGCTCGTTCCCAGCAGGCTGCCACCCAATAGCATCATAAGGACAAGGAGCACCGGCAATGACAAGGCCCCCATTTTGTAGGTAGTGAAAAACACGATGGTGTCAAGTGCGAACGGAAATGGAATACCAATGTCGGCTGACATGGCTAAGAAAAATATGGCTGCCAATCCCCCTGGATTATCGACGTTTATGGAAGCAGCTAATGTAGCAAGTGCTCCGTTTATCCACTCAATCATAGTACGACTCAGGCTATTGTTGCACAAAATGTGGATAGGGACAATGCCTTTAACCCAGTTAAATTGCCTAGATAGGCTGTAGCTTCAGTTTAGGACACGCCGAGCTCCGTATAGTAAAATATTGTTACATGGGCTTATACTGGTATACCACTTGCGGAGACAACTAATGCTGAAAAGTGTGCCACCTCGGTTTGTCCTAATATTGTGGCCGGTGGCGGACAGACTTTTGAGAGTAATCTATCACACCAGGCCCCTGAGAGCCGATGATAGCGGCATAATTCGCTTCAACCTTCGCCACTACAAAGGCCTCACCAGAGTATTAAATGACGGCTCTAAAGTGAAAACTGGAGACACAATCATAGAGCTTCATTTGAACAACGCCTGGTTTAAAAGAAGACGCAAGCTGAATTTAAAAGCCTCACAATCACCCCGGGAATTCCTTGGTTGCTTTGCACAGGACCTCCACATTCTAGCTCAGCAAATAGCCAGCGGGAGGTTTGGCAATATTACAGCACTCCATGGCAGCACCCTCCTGCATGTAGCCGCCAGACGACTGGGATTCCAGGTTGATGAACTGCCCGATAGCCTGTGGAAGAAGGGGGCCTGCTTCTATATGGCCGGGTTAATGCAAGTCTATCATTTGCGGGGAGACGAGGTGTCTGGACTAAGAGAAAAGCCCTGGGAGCTAAAAGAAGTCTGGTTCTCCAGGGCGGCACTTTTGACCAGGTACGGCCCAAACCATCCGTGAGTTCGCTCGTATGCCGAAACCGAGCTTGCTAGACTGAAGGCTCCCCTTCTGACTCAAGAAGCTCAGGTATGGTGACAAAATCAAAACCCCTCTTCTTGAGGGTCCCAATTACGAAGGGCAGAGCTTGGAGCATCTGGCTACGGTCATAGCTTGGTCTGCTATCGCGACCATCATGCAGGACAATTACGCTCCCTGGCTTTGCCCGCTGAACGATAGTCCGTTCAATTTCCTCGGCAGACTTATTTGCCTTCCAGTCACCGGTCATGTTGTCCCAGGTAACTACCGTATACCCGAGGTGGCGAACAGTTCGCATCAGCCATGGAGTGCGGAAGCCGTGGGGAGGGCGAAAAAGCTTTGGCTCAAATCCGGTACACTCATAGATTGCCTGATGAGCCAGCTCAATGTCACGAGCAACCGCCTTGCCCCGTCTCAAGCATAGCGACTTGTAGTGATGGTAGGAGTGATTCCCAATCACATTTCCTGCTGTCACTATCCGCCGACAGACCTCAGGATAACGCCGAGCGTTTTGCCCAATGATAAAGAAGGTAGCTTTTATTCCATATCGTTCCAATATGCCGAGAACCTGAGAAGTATACGGTTCGTTCGGGCCATCATCAAAGGTCAGCGCAATCCGAGAATGGTTCCGGTTGCCATTAGACCATACCTTGCCATAGAACCGGGAGCGAGGGTTTATCCCGTGGTAGGCAAACAGTGTACTCAGAACACCGATATCAAAGACATAAATAGCCCTTCCCACCGCCTCAAACACGGGGCTGATATTCAACCAAAGTAAGCCAAAGAAAAGGGCAACATACAACAAGGATGCTTTAACTCGCTGCCAAGAAAAACTGTCAACCACTGTTTGCCACGCTTTGGACGGCCAGTTCTCCAGCTTTTCAGAAATTGGTTCATACCAGAAAAGGACCGAGAAGTAGTCCACAACCCAGTTCCAGTATTGATTCACCACACCTATCCTCTTCAAGCGACGGGCCGAGGTGAGGACAAAGAGCCGGGGGATAATGCCTCCCTTACCAGCCTTCCTAAGTCTCAAGGAAAGTTCGTACTCTTCTCCGTAAAACCTGATGCTGGTATCAAATCCACCCACTTCCATTAGTGCTGAACGTCTGACAGCGAAGTTACACCCCCATACGGCACTACCCTTATTAAAAGCTTTACGAAAAAGCTGATCTATGATAATGCTGATGAAATTGCCGTAAGAGGCAATCCTGGCGATTCTGCCAGCATCGCAATAGGCATAGGGCCCGCTTATCACCACCGTCTCCGGCTCACAGAGAAAGCGCCATACGATGGTCGAAAGCCAGTGGGCTGGTGCCTGAGTGTCGGCATCGATGAAGGCAATGATTTTTCCTGTGGCTACTTCTGCACCTTTTTGTCGAGCGCAGGCTGGACTTCGCTTACCTTCATAGACAACCTTGGCTCCCCAATCGCGAGCTATCTGGGCGGTATTGTCCGTGCTGGCATTATCAACTACGATGACCTCATACTCGCCGGCGTAGTTCTGCTTTCCTATAGACTCCAAGCACGAAAGCAGATAGATTTCCTCATTGTGAGCCGGTATGACCACCGACACGAAGGACACCCCTCTAGAGCGGGCTGTCGGTGCTTGCACTATGTTATCCTCGTTCATAACTTATCAACGCTGGAATACATAGCTTGCTTATATTATATCACATTGTCAAGACTCGTTCGTGGCACATCGGCATAACATATAGCCGCTAGCTAAAATTGCACTTTTCATCTTGTTAGGCGTAACAAAAAAGCCAGATTTTGTGAATAACATAGTACCTGCCTTCTTCGTTAGATTTGCCAACAAATCCACTAGTGGCGCCGTCATAGACCCCTGAGAAACTCAGGCCTGAGCAGAGAAGGGTCTCCTGCTGCCAAAACTTTTTCTAGTTCGCTAAGCATCCTCTCTTTGTCTTGCGGCAATCTTCCCCGGACGGAAAGGTAGTTTGAGGCGTGCATCGAGCTAAAGAAGCAATCGGTAAAGTTGGAGTTCTCTATGATTAACCTTAGTTCCTCCAAGGATTGAAAGGGGGAAAGAGGATGGAATTCATTCCGTTCCCACTGCTCATAGAGTGGGGTGCCGGGGACGAGGGTCAAAGTCAAAGCTCCTACATAATCCGGGTCAATCTCAGTGAGCACTTTAGCTGTCCCAAACACGTGTTTCTTACTTCCCTCGATACCTCCAAGTCCTAAAATTATCGTCAAAGAAAAGCTTATCCCGGCTCCCTTCACTTTTTTTCCCGCCTCGACCAACTCGTCTGAACTTACCCCTTTACCTATCTTTTGAAGCAGTTCACCATCACCGGTCTCAAGCCCCGTATAGAAAATACCCATCTTGAGCCGTCTTAATTCCTTGAGTTCATCCGAACTCCGCCGCAGTATATCCTGTGGCGTAGCATATGTGCCAATCCTTTCGACACCGGGTAGTTTTCCATTCAAGTACTGTAGAACCTCCCTCAATTTGGGAAAGGGGTAAACAAGGGCATCGCCATCTTGGAGAAATACCCTCTTGCCGTCCCAACCTTGAGCCACGGCATATACCACCTCAGAAACATTAGGAAGCCGAATGCCCCTTCGCGTGAATAAGGCTACAGCATCTATTTCACTCTTGATGTCATCGACGTCTCGTATCTGAAGCTTGGAGCCATAGTATCCACAGAAAGCGCAGGTGTTGTTGGAGCACCCGCTGGTTAAAGGGAGAAAATAGCTTTTCCATTCACTTGGAGGTCGGATAATATTAGGCCTACTAAAGCTCATGCGCCGATTGACTTTCATAGGGTACTAGACCGATTTCGATGTGCCCCTTGAGACCTATTTTATCACCGACAATAATCTAGCCTCAAGAAAAGTATGGCGTCCACAATTCATTGGATTGTTCATTTTGCTATCCATAGCACCTCAGGCGGATGTAGGCCTGGAGAAGAGCCACGGCAAAATTTTATAATCTTTATAAGCTACCTGGCAACCTAAGCTCTTTGCCTTGCAGGGTCTTCTGAGCCAGATTACCAAAGACGTAATTGTATTCACTCCTAATGCTCACAGTGCCCATCAGAATTGCAAGTTACAGCGAGGTAGACAGCGATTTGTGCCTTGACCGTGCCACTAAAATGGAGTAAATTCAATAGGGAAATTTTTCACAATGGCCAGCTGATTTATTAGCTCATGTCTACGCTCTTGTTAGATAGAAACGCCATCAAAACCCTGCTGAAGATGTCAGATGTTATCAACGTGGTGGAAGACGCTTTCAGGATGTGTGGCGAAGGAAGGGGAAACATGCCAGCCAAAACATATTTATCCCTTGAGCATGGTGATTTCAGGGCTATGCCTGCCGCCTTACCTGGGTGTGCCGGTCTGAAATGGGTAAACGTCCACCCTGAGAATCCGTCTCTTGGTCTACCTTCGATTATGGCTATCTTGATTTACAGCGACCCTGAGACAGGTTATCCGTTAGCAATAATGGACGCCACTGAAATCACGGCCTACCGGACGGGCGCGGCAGCGGCTATTGCCTCTAAGTATTTGGCGCGACGAGATTCGCATATAATTGGAATCATTGGTGCTGGCTTTCAAGCACACACGCAGATACTAGCTCATGCCGAGCTGTTCAGCCCCATCTCAATGAATGTTTTTGATGTTTCCAAGGCCGCGGTGGACAGACTAATGGAGTCTTTGTCGCAGCTTTCGATTAACAATTGTTCCATTCAAGAGGCGGCGGCATCAGATATCATATGCACATTGACACCTTCTCGCAGTCCTATTATCAAGAGAGAGTGGATAGCCGCCGGGACTCATATAAATGCCATCGGTGCCGATGCGCCAGGTAAGCAAGAACTGGACTCCTCGGTATTGAAGGAAGCGATTGTCGTTGTTGATGACTTGAAACAGGCAAGCAGCAGCGGGGAGATCAATGTCCCTATTCAGAAAGGTACCTATAGTCTTCGTGAAGTCTACGGAACACTCGCCGAAATAATCGTAGGCAAGAAGAAGGGAAGAACTGATAATGGAGCTATCACTCTATTCGATTCGACTGGAATCGCAGTTGAGGACATAGCTGTGGCCAAGCTACTGTTTGAGAAGGCTCAACAGGTGGGTGGTTATCCATCAATTGACTTGATAGGGACATGAGGCAATGGGAAATGAATGTAATCGATTTGCGTAGCGACACTGTCACTCATCCCACACCCGAGATGCGGAAGGCAATGTTTGAGGCAGAAGTAGGGGACGATGTTTATAGTGAGGACCCCACGGTCAACCGGCTTGAGGCAATAGCAGCGGTAATGATGGGCAAGGAAGCTGCACTCTTCACTACCTCCGGCACCCAGAGCAATCTTATCGCCATTCTGACTCATACCAAACATGGTAACGAAATAATCGTTGGAGATGAGGCACATATACTCTGGTACGAAGTAGGTGGCGCTGCCGCCCTGGGCGGTGTAACTATACGCACAGTGTCCAATGATAGTTACGGGCGTCTAAGTCTGGATGATATTGACCAGACAATTCGTGGCAAGGATACCCACTACCCGGAGACCACGCTCCTCTCTCTTGAAAACACACATAATCGCTGCGGTGGAACAGTCCTGACGCCAGGCTACATAGATGAAGTGTGTGATCTAGCTCATACACGCGGGCTAAGGGTATATCTGGATGGTGCCCGCATTTTTAATGCGGCAGTCGCTCTGGGGGTACCGGCGTGCACGCTCACCCAAAACGTCGATTCTGTAGGATTATGCCTTTCGAAAGGGCTGAGCGCGCCGGTCGGATCGCTACTATGCGGGAGCAAGGATTTCGTTGAGCGGGCCCGCAAGTTTCGTAAGATGCTGGGTGGTGGCATGCGGCAAGCGGGCGTTATCGCAGCTGCTGGCATCGTGGCACTGGAAACAATGGTAGATCGCCTAGCGGAAGACCATGTTAATGCCAAACGTCTGGCACAAGGATTGGCGGGCATCAAAGGAATAATTCTGGCCCAGGATGAAATACATACAAACATCGTTATGTTTCATCTCTCCCGCGAGTTGTCTGTTGTCGAGTTTGTTGAAGGACTTGAGAGAGCAGGGGTAAAAGTAGGCTGGGGTAACGGCTGCCCGTTTCGTGCCGTCACTCACCGTATGGTCTCATCCTCAGATATTGACGAAGCACTGACACGCATCGAAGGAGTGTGTCGCAGACTCCTTCATCGTGCTTGAGAACAGCCCTGGTATAAGGGCAGTACGCCAATCGTTCTACTGGCCTGTTTCACACGGGCGCGGGTGGACCTACCTAATAAGTGATGTGGCGACCCTAGCTCTTTGTCCTTGGGCGTCTTCCGAGCCGGATTACCGGAGGCCGTGCTTGCAACATGCACAGATTGTATCTGCCTTGATTGCCGGGTCAGGAATCCATATACTTAGCCTTTGTGTAAAGAGGCATATACCTGTGGAACCGGTCAGTGTATTGGTCACCACGGCGATAAGTGAGGGATTACTACAGCAAATTACTGATGTTAGCCTCAGGATAAAGGTCAGCGATGTCGCCAAATTTATCGACAAGCGAGGTGAGGGACTTTATGCTGTGGGATTCAAGACTCCGGACGCAGGCAAAGCCAGAGCTAAAGCAGAAGAGATGGGAATTCGGGTAGTGGGCGATATAACGGATGCTGACCTTATCGATGGTAAGGGACATGGTCGAGGTATGAGAGAGATATGGCTACATCCAAAAGATGTTTTTGGGGTATACGCTCTCCTTACTCAGAGCGGCGCTTTATGACTTGAAAATAATGGACGATTGTCGAATGCCAGACTGATGGGGGTTGTCCTTGCAGTTCAGCTAAGTGAGAATCATGATACAACTTTATATGACCTCTGACATCGTAGAAGGGTATCTATTATGTAAACTATCCCTTCCCAAACGAGGCTCTGCCCTTTGATTTCACTTCAGCCGCTTTTGCAGGATTAGTTTATCATCCCCGGGCGCATAAAAGTCAGGGATGCGGCAGATTACTTCATAGCCGTGATTGAGATGAAAATGCCTCGTTTTCTCATATGCTGGTGTGGATGATGTCTCAATAATGGCTAGTCTTCCCTTAGCTCCCACGATCTCCTTTTCCGCGGACTCCATGAGGGCGCTGCCTATCCCTCGGTCTTGCCTTTCTCTAGCGACAGCCTCCCAGTAGATATCCCATGTCCTTTCAGTCAGCGGCGTAGGCCCATAGCAGATATAACCTGTTACAGTTGAGTTAACCTCAGCAACGAGGATGTGATAGCCCGAGCCGAATGAGTCCTTAAGGTAGCTGTCAATTATTTCCTCAGCTACCGTTACTTCAGAGGGTTTGAATTCTGGTGTACTGCGCAGTATTTTCGTTATGCTGGGTTTGTCTTCGTGAGTCATAGGGCGAATATCGATTTTCATTGTCCTTCCCATAAAGAGTCAGTTGTACAATTTCTTCAATGAATTGAGTATATGTCATCCCGGCAGCTTCCGCCTGACGTACTGCGCCGGAGCCTGGAGAGATGTCCGGGTTGGGGTTCACCTCAATAACGTTTACCTGTCCCTCATGGTCCATCCGCATGTCCACTCTGGCATAGCCCTTGCCACCAAGAATTCGGAAAGCTGCTACCGCTGTCTCGGTAATACGCTCTCGCTCTTCAGCCTCAACGCCAGCCGGACAGACTGCCTTTGTGCCTTCGAAGTAAGGGCTATCAGGCTCCCACTTCGCAGCAAAGGTGAGCATCCTGGGCATTCCAGAAGGCAGGGAATAAACGATTTCAGACACGGGAAGAACGCTGCATTCCGAGTCGCCCAGAATTGTGGCGTTAAACTCCCGCCCATCGATGAATTCCTCAACCAGGGCACCTCCGTCGTACCGGTTGCTCACCAATTCGATTTGCCTCTCCAAAGAGGCAGAGTCATTAACCACACTTCCCGGTGACAGGCCGTGACTGGCATCCTCGCAGCGGGGCTTGACAATGCAGGGATAGCCTAGTCGAAACATGGGTAGTATCTCAGGATTCAGCAGCTGAAAGTCTGGCGTCTTGATTTCAGCAGCTTTGAGAAGCACCTTCATTTTAGCTTTATCTAAGCCCAGCTTCAGCGCTGACGCTGGGCAGCCGGTACAGTGTATACCTATCTCTGATAGAATCTCCGGCGGTACCGCTTCAGTCTCAGGGTAGCCACAGAAGCCCTCGAAAAGGTTGAAAACCAAGCCCGTATTGAGGTTTTTGAGCTCCCACTCAGCTTGCTCAAGTGGCGGCACCAGAGGAATTCGGATGACGTCGAAGTCAAGCTCAAGCAAAGCCTGATGTACCGCCTCCACTGCCTCAAGCACACCGAGCACCGCCCTTCCTTCGCCGACTGCGTCATAGCGTGAATGATGTGGTTCGTTGTAGACGATGGCTACACGCGTACGCATTGCGGATATCTCTCAAGCGCCGCATTAAGCACAGCGCTTATCAGCTGTCTATGACTCCATCCCATCTTTTTTGCCATAATGACCAGGTCACTGTGGGTACCCAGTCCAGGCAGGGGGTTTATTTCCAGAAAGTATGGCACTCCCTCTATGCCGATCCTGAAGTCCAGCCGGGCAAAGTCACGGCATCCCAGGGCCTTAAATGCCCGGAGGCTGGAACTTTGTATACGTTGCAGTACCTTTTCCTCAAGACCAGCAGGGCACTCATAATCAACCAACTCCAGGTAATTGCGTTTCACATCAAGGTTATAAATGAAATACCTATCCCTTTGTTTCGGAAGTATGCGCATCATACCCAGGACCTTGGGCGGGGTGTTGCCTATGATTCCCACGGTGACCTCATCACCCAGGATAATCTCTTCCATCATTGCTGGTTGCTGGTATTTCTTCAGTAAGCTCTCTATTACCTCAATGGCCTGTTTCGCGTCTTCCACTACTGAAGTGAGACGAATCCCCTTGCTTGAGCCTTCGTACGCTGGCTTGACGATAGCTGGGAAAGGAAAATCATAGCTATCTATCTGATGAAGCTCTTGTCTATTAGAGATTACACGCCAGTTCGGAGTGCTCACTACTGCTGATGCGACCAGCTTTTTGGTCAGTGGTTTGTCCAGGCATATGGCAAGACATTGTGGGTCTGAACCGGAATAGGGTATATCCAGCATCTCGAGGATTGAAGGCACCTGGGCTTCCCGGCTGCGGTAGGTACCTCGCCCTTCGGCGATGTTAAAGACGAAGTCCACCTTCTCGTGAAGAATCTTGTCCAAAAACTCCCTGCCACCGCCAAGCATGGTTACCGTGTGCCCCTCAGCCTCAAGAGCCGCGGCTATCAGTTCCACGGTTTCCGAAGAGTCATATTCCTCAAAAGCGTCCTCGCAGCCAGCTTGCTGTATCGCTATTGTTTCCTTAAGGTCGTATGACAAGCCTATCCGCATCTGGAACTCCTTCTAACCCGAATTGGCACCCGGTTTTCTTGAGGCAGGCTCGCAGTCGCACTACCGGCTGGACACAGCACCTCAGCAGGCGATTCAGGGCATGCTGGTTTTGTGGGGTTTCGATAACGGAAAATGCGTCCCTCATAATTCCGCAGCACTAACTCACCTTCAGTCTGTGACAGGATATAGTCTGGTTGGAGAGGGACCTTGCCACCGCCCTGAGGCAGGTCTATCACGAAGGTCGGAATAGCCAGACCTGATGTGTGCCCGCGCATTCCCTCAATTATCTTTATGCCAACCTCCACAGGTGTGCGCAGGTGCTCAGTGCCCTGTACCTCGTCACACTGAAAGAGATAGTAAGGACGTACCTTTATTTTGAGAAGTCCGTGGCACAGTTCCGTCTGAGCTTCAACGCTGTCATTAATGCCGCGCAGCAGGACAGACTGGTTGTTTACCGGAACACCGCTCCGAAGCAGACGGTCACATGCCTCAGCAGCTTCTGGAGTTATCTCCCGAACATGGTTGAAATGTGTATTAAGCCATATGGGCCCGTACCTAGCCAGCATGCTACACAGCTCCTTGTCTATGCGCTGGGGCAGCACCACCGGGAATCTAGTGCCGATACGGATAATTTCGATGTGTCTTATCTCTCTTATTCGGCTAATGATGTCCTCCAGGTGGCGGGTAGAAAGTGTCAGGGGGTCACCACCGGAGATAATGACATCCCTGACAGCCTTGTGCTGGCTTATATAGTCTAGCATGGCCTCGATTTCAGCTGGGGATCGCACCCAACCGCCATTTCGCCATTCTCTTTTACGGGTGCAGTGTCGGCAGAGCACGGGGCAAATGTCAGTAAGCACTAGAAGTACCCGGTTGGGATAGCGGTGAACCAGCCCAGGAATCACTGTGTCTTTTTTCTCATCCAGTGGATCTTCTACACCTATCGACCCCATGGTCATTTCCATAATGGAAGGTATCGCCTGCTTTCTTATTGGGTCATCGGGGTCATCGGGGTTGATCAGCGATAGGTAATAGGGAGTCACCGCCAGAGGATAGCGCATGGTTACTAACCTGAGCTGCGCCTGTTCTTCAGTGGATAGAGGAATGAATTGGGCCAGTTGCTCGACACGGGTGATTCTGTTCCGGAACTGCCACTTCCAGTCATCCCAGCTGTCACCTGGGATATCTCCAAGGAATCTGTACCTGGTCGCGGCTATTTTACCTGGAGGTTCCTCCACCAGTTCACCAGAGATGTTGCGTTTACCTGGAGGTTCTTCTTCAGGGTCGTCGTTGCTACAGCTTTCCAGACAGCATTTCTCTGATTCATGCCTGAGTTGACTTTTAAATCTTACCGATGATGTTTTCACTTTAGTTTTTTCTCCCGTTACAAATAGTCGATACTCGATTTCACTGATTGTTTCTCATTGTTTGTCTTTACATTATTCCTTTTGTCACCTTTCATTCGCCCGATTTCCGGGATATACAGGAACTACTTGTCCTGAACTTTTTTCCATGTTATAATCTATATGAAATATACTTCCTAACTCAATTGTACATCCTTTGTTGGAGTTGTCAAGAGGTTTTGGCCTTTGCCGGAAAAAAATTTTATGAAAATATTATTTTGGGAGTGGTGTGAGGCTAATTCTAAAAAGGAGGTGTAACCATGCCTGGATGGAAGTTTGTTACAAATTATGCTCTGGTGCTTTGCCAGATTGCTCAGCAACCACGGATTACCATGAGGGAGATCTCTCTGGCGATAGGCATTACCGAGAAGGCAACACATAGAATAATCACCGACCTTGAAACTGAGGGCTACATTACCAAGATAAGAGAAGGCAGACGTCTGAGGTATCGGATCAATCCTGATTTGTGCCTCCGCGATGAAATGCTGCAGGACAAAGCTGTCGGTGACCTTCTGGAGGTACTTGGCTGGAAAAGACGGCGCGGGCAAATACAGAGGAGAGAGCTGGTTACTTTGGGCGAGAAAGCAGAACCCTAGTCAATAGTCCCTTGGGACGCATAAAGGAAAGGTGATGAAACAGTGAATTACTTGGGCTACCAAATTGGATTTGAACCTGTACTTTCTCCAAACTTTCGACCAGAATGTGAGCCCGTGCACATTCCACCATATCCTTGCTGCACAAAAAGCCAATTTGTTATCCTATGGATTACCAAGCCGACCGCTGGTCACTGCGTGGAACAAGTAAATCAACTTGCAGTTTATCTCAATACCTTCCCAAACATGGCTGGGAGATGTGGTTAGCACGAAAGGTTTCGCTAGCCTGTTATCAAAAATCGCCTGCGGGAATACCTCGCGGAGTCCCAGAACAACGGTACCAAAGTTTGCGAAAGAGGACGCAGCTACCTTCGCTCCTAAGAACGAATAATTCATGTGGTGTTGAAGGATGTCTACACTAGGATCTGGTGATTTTCGTTCGTAGAGCCTGGCGAACCACTCAGCCTGAATAGAGTGAGTTGTGGTTTTCTCATCAACCCTTCGCCAGATTGGGATGCCGCCCATGAGCAATGTCCTGGGCAAACTAAACTTAGTCTTTTGCTTTGTAGTCTCTACCTCCACGGAAGTTTCTATCCTCCCCACAAGAACCAGGAAGACATTGTTTTCTACTATCCTTCTCTCACGACCGGCAATGTCTCGGAATAGAACTTCTTTCTCTCTGAATTCTAGGGTTTGCGCCTTAAAGGTTTGTGGAAACTGACGAAGTTCAGAATCCCTACACGCAATTGCAACAAGACCCAGGTTCCGCAGATTCCGGATTATGGATTCTACTACTTGTATGCTGTCGTAGTGAGCAATAACTTTAGGCACCTCACCGGCCAGAAGAAGACGTGTCTGGGAAGGGCTCTTGTTAATAACAGTTGCCACACTTCTTACGAGGTTTGCATCAAGGTTGGCCGGAGGATCTACTGCAATATGTATTACCTCATAGTCAGTCATAAACATTCCCAATGTAGGTTAATAGCTTCTGCCGATAACGTACACCCTTATTATAAACCTCTCGTGGGCAACAATTCATCGAATTGTTCATTTTGCCATCCATAACACCTGAGGCAGACGTAGCCTGGAATAGAGCCACGGCGGGACTTGACAACCTTAATAATTGGTGTATGATGTATTTTAGTGGTTCAAGTTTAGGTTATTACAAGCTTCTTAGGATTCTGCTAGATTCATATCAAGTATTGGATGACCCAGGCTCTAACTAAAAATTTTGAGAAAGGAGGTCATCCAATGAGTTTTCAAGAAAAAACGCTCCAGTGTGCCGATTGTGGGACCGACTTCAGCTTCACCGCTGAGGAACAGGAGTTCTTTCAATCCAAGGGCTATACTAATGAGCCCAAGCGCTGTCCTTCATGCCGACAGGCAAGGAAGACAGAGCGGAATGGAAGTCGTAGCAACAGCTACGGGTCCTCACGCCAAATGTTTGCTGCCACATGCGCCCAGTGCGGCAAAGACACCCAAGTACCTTTTGAGCCTACCAACGGCAGGCCAGTCTATTGTAGCGATTGCTACAGTAAAGTCAGACTGAGTAGATAGTGCCGGTTTGACAATAAACATACACGGGCCGGGGATACCTGGCCCGTGTATGTTTATAGAATGTGGTGTCTTCGCAATTACGTTTACCTTCGCCGCTTCCCAACAGAGGTGCTACACTAATACAAGCCTGACCAATAACGCAAAAATGCTGACTCGGTCGTAGGAGACTGAAGACAACAGAGTCGCAGTGACAGGTATGGACCATAAATAAGACTGGACAGAGGCAAGATTTCGCTAATATATATGAATTATCGCAACGACATAAGAAATATAGCTATTATTGCCCACGTTGACCATGGCAAGACTACTCTGGTAGATGCCATGCTTAAACAAAGCAAGGTCTTCCGGGATAGCCAAAAAGTGGGCGAGTTAATAATGGACCAGAACGCCTTAGAGCGTGAAAAAGGCATTACCATTATGGCTAAGAATACCGCCGTGATTTACCGGGGAGTCAAGATTAATATCATTGATACCCCCGGGCATGCTGATTTCAGCGGTGAGGTAGAGCGCGTCATAAATATGGCTGATGGCTGCCTGCTTCTGGTGGATTCTATAGAAGGTCCCATGCCCCAGACTAAGTTTGTGCTTCGCCAAGCTCTGGAAAAGGGTCTGAGACCCATTGTGGTTATCAATAAAATAGACAGACAGAATTCGCGGATAGCAGAGGTGCTTAAGCTCACCGAGGACCTGTTCTTGAAATTAGCTACCAGTGCTGACCAGCTTGACTTCCCGGTAGTATATGCCAGTGCCACGGGAGGTACAGCCGTAAGCGAACTAGGTACTGAAGGCAAGGACATCACTCCTCTCTTCGAATGCATCTTAGAAGAAGTACCACCACCGCAAATTGAAAGTGGGCCATTTCAAATGCTGGTTTCTAACCTGGACTACGACAGCCACAAAGGCAAAATAGCTATCGGTAGAATCTGGAGAGGCAAGGTTGCTGCCCACGACCCCGTAGTCTGTCTGAGTGCTGATGGGGGTCTAAGTCATTATGAGATTAGTGAAGTACTTACATATCTCGGTCTCAAACGCCTGGAAGTAGCAGAGGCCGAGGCGGGTGACATAGTAGCTGTGACCGGCCTCGAAAAAGTCGGCATTGGAGATACCATTGCCAGCCCCGATCGGCCTGAAGCTCTACCGCGCATAGAAGTTGGCGAACCAACGGTGGAGATGACCTTCGGAGTAAACACCTCACCATTCTCTGGCCGCGAGGGGTACTTTAGCACGACACGCCAGTTACGGGCACGACTCTACAAGGAACTGGAAACTAATCTCAGCCTCAGGGTACAAGATACAGATAGTCCAGACACCTTCCTGGTAAAGGGGAGAGGAGAACTGCATCTGGCCATTCTGATTGAGACCATGCGCCGCGAGGGCTACGAATTTGAGGTCTCCAGGCCAGAAGCTATTACCAAAGTAGTTGACGGCAACCTTGTGGAACCCGTGGAGGCTCTTACTCTTGATACCAAAGAGGAATACGTTGGAGTTTTAACCGAGATGTTGAGCAAGCGCCAAGCTCAGCTTACTGATATGCGCAACGATGGCCATGATAACATACGTTTGGAATTCCATATACCTACAAAAGGACTCATTGGTTTCCGTGGTGCTTTTCTTACTGCCACCCGTGGTGAAGGCATCATGAATACCATTTTTCTTGGCTATGAAGCTTGGCGGAAAGCCATAGTCTCAACTCGCAACGGCGCTCTGGTAGCATCGGAGCAGGGCATAGCTGTTTCATATGGCCTTAATAATGCTCAGGGGCGGGGACTCACCTTCATTGAACCTGGCACACTAGTCTATGAAGGTATGATAGTGGGGATGAATTCACGGCCACAGGATATAGCCATCAACGTGTGCAAAGAAAAGAAGAAGACCAATGTACGCTCATCTACGTCCGACATTGGCATAAAGCTGACTCCTCCTGTGCAGATGAGTTTAGAGCAAGCTATTGATTTTATCAATAGGGATGAACTGGTTGAGGTAACTCCTGAGAATATCAGGCTGAGGAAGAAAGTGCTAACCCAGGCACAACGATTGAGGGACATCTCCTCTGCCCGGCGAAGCATAAAACAATAGACTATGGCTTATTGTTGAGACGCCTTAAGGCTTGAATTGATACCCTAGTTCACACGCTACCCAAAACGTCATTTTGTTACTCCAAAGGGAAGAATCACACTGTAAAAAGTAACTAGCGTACAGGGGAACTACACACAATTTACAAAGAGGCTCTCTTTAGTGTATAGTGTAAATGGTTCCAGTTTAGGTTGTTACAAGCTTCTTAGAATAGCCTCTGGTTTATCTTAAGTGTTGGGTAGCCTGAACTCTAACTAAAATATCGAAGAGATGAGGTTATCCAATGACTTTCAAGGACAGGTCAATCCAGTGTCGCGATTGCGGGACTACCTTCACGTTCAGCGCTGATGAACAGGAACTTTCCCAAGGAGATTTAATGAGTTTCGAAACCTTTAATTTTGATCCGAGCATCATGGCTGGTGTGCGAGCGATTGGCTATGCTACACCCACACCTATACAGCTTCAAGCGATCCCGCCAATAATGCAGGGACGTGATGTCATTGGTCTGGCTCAGACCGGAACCGGCAAAACCGCTGCTTTCGCACTGCCAATCTTACAGCGCCTGCTGCATAGTCAGAGGGGGCAGGTCGGTGCTGTTATAATCTCTCCCACGCGTGAATTGACTGAGCAAACATGCGAGACTATCAGCGAATTGGGGCAGAAAACCAGGCTGCGGAGTATCGCCATTTATGGTGGGGTGAGCATAGACCAGCAAATCCAGAGACTAAGAAATGGGATCGAAATAGCAGTTGCCTGTCCAGGTCGCCTGCTCGATCATCTCCTGAGGGGCACAATCGATTTATCACATCTGGAAGTCCTTGTAATCGACGAGGCGGACCGAATGTTAGACATGGGTTTTCTACCGGACATCCAGAGTATTCTGAGGTGTCTGCTAGGCCAGCGGCAGACACTCTTTTTCTCGGCTACCATGCCTGACGATATCCGTCATCTGGCACAAGATATCCTGCATGATCCGGTCACAGTGCAAATCGGCCGCATAATGCCGGCAACCACTGTGTCACACGCATTATACCCGGTCAGGCAGCACCTCAAAACTGCACTATTGATAGAACTCTTGCGCCGTACCCAAACAAAATCAGTACTTGTCTTTACACGCACCAAGTATCGCACCGAGCGCGTTGCACAGCAGCTTAAGAGAGCGGGCTTCAGGGCTACCTCGCTGCAAGGCGATCTGTCTCAACCCAGGCGTCAGGCCGCGCTTGATGGTTTTCGTACTGGCGCGTTTAAGATTCTGGTGGCTACCGACATTGCCGCCCGTGGTATCGATGTTTTGCGTATTTCCCACGTCATTAACTACGACATGCCTGAGAGTATAGATGCCTACACCAATCGCATCGGCCGCACAGGACGGGTTAATAGAAACGGTGATGCGCTAACATTCGTGACGAGTGTAGACGCGTCCATGGTAGATGATCTTGAGCGTATTCTTAACGTGAAACTGGAGCGCCGTACGCTACAAGGCTTTGATTATAACGTGTCTGCGCCAGACAGCGGATACGTCCGCTCTACGCAACAATTACGAAGACACACGGTACGAAATCAACGGACTAGTAACAATTAGCCAAGATGTATGCATCTGATCTTCCTGTGTGTATCGAATTTAAAAACGGACTTTACACCGTGAAGCCTTTAAAGATATGATAGAGACAAGGATCTATTACATTCATACGATTAGAGGAGAAAGAATTGAGTAGAGCAGAGGAAGCAAAAAAACAATTTGAAAAGGGGTTCTTTTGTGCTCCCGCGGTATTATCAACATATAGCGAACAGCTTGGTTTAGAAAAAGCATTGGCTTTAAAGATTGCATGTGGTTTTGGCGCTGGAATAGGACGCATGGGTAGAACCTGCGGAGCTGTAACCGGAGCATTAATGGTGATTGGATTGAAGCATGGTCAGGTGGATTTGGCTGACGAAGAATCTCAACAAAGAACCTACACGTTAGTCAAGGAGTTTGTTGATAGGTTCACAGCGCTTCATGGCTCTATCGAGTGTAAGGAACTGATCGGTTATGACTTAAGTGATTCTGGTGAACTTAAATTAGCGAGAGAAAGTGGGGTTTTTAAAAACAAGTGCTCTAGCTTTGTCTATGATTCCGCCCATATCTTGGAGGATATTCTTCATCTTCGATAGTGACGCCGTGTAACCCATAACGTCACCCACCACACTTTTCATCATAATGTTCAATCCGGCCGCCTCCCATCTCCGTTCATTTATTTTCCCTGCCTGAAGTTGTGTTGCTTTCCAAGACAAACCGGCATAGAGGATACACTTACTGGGCTAGCCCATTAGATTGCATAATGCTGTATAATATATTGTATGATACTACATAAAGGGAGAGGTGACAGGCATGAGGTTTGAGAGCAGCATCGACATTAATGCCCCTGCCGAGAAAGTCTGGACACTGATAGACAAGCTTGAAGAGTGGCCTCAATGGATGCCATCCATCAAGAAGATTGAGAGGTTCTCTAAAGAGCCTTTGACAGTAGGCTCACAGCTTTCTGTCACAGCTAAGGTAAGCGGGCTTACGGTTAAATTATTGATGACGATTACTGAGTTTGTCCCAGAGCGGAATGTGGTTATGCAAGGAAAAACCCTGGGTACTAATTTGACACGCTTCTATAATCTGGAACCTGTAAACGGCAAGACGAAGGTGACCATTGGCGGCGACGTTTCGGGGGCTCTAGCCTGGCTGGCGCGCCGGGGTGGTCAATCGGTCTCAGCCGAGATTGCCCAAGCAGCGAAGAAAAAGGTTGAGGGGTTGGAGTAGCAAGCCGAAAACATTTACGGGAGCAGGTATAAGCTCAATCGGTTCGAATACAGCTGTGATGGTGTTGCTATAATACTTCGAGCTTTGTAGCATGTCTCGCTTTGTCTAATGCCCAACTACTATGCAAAGGAAAACAGAAAGT
>DATKVL010000214.1:0-1656 GCA_035530115.1 Dehalococcoidia bacterium
ATAATGTATCAAATATCAAAATATTAGGAATCGCCCTCGACGTCCTTGTCTCGGGCGATATTTGAGAGGCAAAGAAAAATCCAGCAGCTAACAACACGCTAGCAGCTCCTCAGTCGTCTCGCACTGCTCGGCTCCTTCGTCGGGGTTCGCTTCACTCGCTAACGCTCATTCCGCTCACCCACATTGCGCCCGCCGACGAACCTTCGCTATCGCTCAGGTTCGTTCTTTTCGGCGGGCGCAACGTCAGCTAGCGGGAACGTTAGCTGCAATACAAATTGCTATAGTTAAGATTAAGAGCGCGCGGGCCTCCGGCCGTCGCGCGCAATATTACAATAAAAATAATGTCTTGATAAATTATGCTAAGATATCTATATAGCAGGTCCAAAAATTATTGATGAGATTAAACTTATTATAAAATAGTATTTATATTTCATGCTGAGCTTTGCCCTCGATGAAGGCGAACGCTTCAGCGGCTGCATGGTTGAAAACCACCGACTTTGAGTCGTTTAAATTTAGCCGGAACTTAGATCAGCGGTTCAGTCCGCCGACCGTCATCCCAACGCTTTTAGCTGGCAGTATTTGAGTGACAGCAGATAGCAGGATTACCGCAGCGTGGAAGTCGAGGATGTAAAAAATTCATTCTTCTTGACTTTTGCAGAATGTGATTATAGTATCATTCAATAAAAGAGAAGCATTATTAAAAATACTGATATTTGCTTTGTTTTAGTTTAAAAGGAAAGAAAAGGAGTCATTATGAAAAGGGCTATAATTGTATTTTTCATATTTTTGATCACAATACCATCTTGGAGCCAAAATGAAACTACATCAATAGCAATTTTGATCGAAGATGGTTTAGTTTCAAATAGTGCTGAAATAAGCAGATTAGCAGCAAAGCTTAGCGATGCACAAAGGTTTTTACTTATTCATGAATATAAAAAAGATCCAACATTGCCCTTTATTGCGAATTTCTTTTTAGGTTGCGGCATTGGATCCTTCATTCAAGATGATCGGACTGGAGGAATAATTGCACTTTTAGGAGATATTAGTGGCGCAGCCCTCATGGTTGCTGGAAGCCTCGTTCCAACAACTGGACAAATAACCAGTATTCGATGGTCTCAAGATTTGGGTAAAAATCCAATCTTTTTAGGCATGTATCTAGGCGGGACTGGTATCTTACTAGGATCAAGAATATTTGAAATGATCAGACCATGGACATATTCAAGTGGTTACAATAAGAAATTGCTGCGAGCACTTTCAAATCAAGAAATTGGTTTTATGGTACAACCTGATAGAGGAAGTATTGCAGCTTCTTTTGTTTATACCTTCGAAATATAATACATATAAATTACTAGTTGTTTGTCACGACGATAGCGTGACAACAATCTGAATGTGATTTTAAGAGAGAAGATTTATTATGGCAGTCGCCTGCGATCTAGTATCCGCGCCGGGCCTCCGGCCGACGGCGCGCCTCAAATAAAATCGCAATTTGTACGTGCAGCTAACATCCAGTTGCAACTCCTCAGTCGCCTCGCAGGGCTCGGCTCCTTCGTCGGGGTTCGCTGCACTCGCTTCGCTCATTCCGCTCACCCACATTGCGCGCGCCGGCGTATCCTCGCCTTCGGCTCGGATCCGCTCTTTTCGGCGCGCGCAACGTCG
>DATKVL010000215.1:0-1082 GCA_035530115.1 Dehalococcoidia bacterium
GCGGCGCTGAACGGCTGGCAGGGACAGCTCCCCGTCCAGACGGGTCGGCCGTCGGGCCAACCGGCGAGTTGCAGTGCGAGCGGCCAGCCGGCAACCCCGCAGAAGAAGTGGCACTGGTCGTATCCGTCGAGGTCGGTCGGCTTGACATCCGTGATGCTCCGTTCGTCCACGTCTCCACGCGGGATAAGGCCGGCGGCGATGAGGTTCCGCAGCCAGCGGCAGAGGTCGGCGTCGATCTCGTTGTAGTAGACGCGCCTCCCGGTCTCGTTCTCGATCTGTCCGCGTTCATCCGTGTTCATTGCTACTCTGCGAAGCAGCCCTTCGCTGCGAAGCACGCGCTGTGGCCAACCTCTTCGGTACGCCCCGTGGTGTCGTCACATCCACTTGCCGCCTCCGGTGTTGAGCCAGTCGCCTCGGTCTTCTGGCGGCGGCGTGTGGGCGGCTTTTTGTGCCGCCTGGATCTGTCGCCACTGTTCGCGTCGGAAGGCGATGATCTGCTCGGTCGGCGGCAGGACATCGACCCGTGCGATCGACGCCAGGACGCACTGGTAGACCTCGGCGTCGCGGTAATCCCATCGTCCGCCGGGTCGGACGGGTTTCCAGACGTGGACGGGCCGGCTGGTCTTGCCGAAGCGTTCGAGGACCTGCTGCGCGTTGGCGAGCTCTCGTTCGTACCGCGGGTCGGCCCGTCGGTTGAGCAGCCACAGTTCCCGCTCGTCCTCGTCGGCCTTGGGCTTGCCGCGGCGTTTGCGGAGGCCGGCGTTGATGTAATCCTGGAGGACGCTCTGCCACTCGTGCTTCGCCAGGCACCAGAGGGGAACCTCGCGTTTCCGGCGGATCCCGGTGGCGCCGTGCTCGGCGAGGAGTCCCTTGCCCAGCCAGAGGAACTGTCCCGTCCGCGAGCTGAGGCTCTCGAAGCCCTTGAGCGCGCGGACGCGGTCCTTGCGTTTCTGTGCCCAGCGGTAGACTTCCATCGTCCGGCTGCTGTCGGCGCCGACGTCGGTCGTGCCGCCGGAGTCGATGCCGACCATCTCGCAGACCATCGGTCCGCAGGTCTCGTCTTCGCACCGCCAGGGCGTCTG
>DATKVL010000216.1:0-1685 GCA_035530115.1 Dehalococcoidia bacterium
CTCCAGCATACAATCACCACACTCAAGGCAGCGCTCCGCTTCTTTCCACTCGGCATGAGCACCACCTGAGGACAGAGTGTTGCAGCCAGGATGTACTACCTTATCCACTACTTCCGCTACAGTCTGCACTCCAGCCCCATCGGTCAGAACCAGGATAGAATCGGCAGCAGCAAGTTCCTTTTTGTAAGTTCTGAGTTTCAACTTGGTTAACGCGCTATTACATAGCATGTCAACAACTACTGAACCCGAGACATCTTTACCCCGTTCCTGCAAAGTGTTTTTCATTTCTGCTACTTGTTTTTCTCCTCCACTCCCCCATCCCTCAGCGCAACCCTTACAGCCAATGAGAAAGATACTCTTATCCCCCTCAAGATAACTTAGGATTTCTTCGAGTGGTTTTTGCTCTGAAATCAACATTTCATCTCTCCTTTACACCTTCACCTTATTCCTCTCCCTCGAGGGAGAGGTTAGCTGAGGTATTAAGTTCTGACAAAATTGCATCTATTATCTGAGGCATTTTCTCTTGGAGTTCCGGCGATAATTCTAACCCCCAGTTAATCTCCTTGGGCTCGACTCCAATAACGACGGTCTCATCTACGCTATGCCAAAATTTCATTAACATTAGATTATCCACTAAGCGCATATCGTGAAGGGATAGAAATGGCTTTTGCTCCAGAGTTATATCCTCAAGATGAAAACGGTAAATTTGTCCAGGCGTTCCCCCACCCTCAACAGCATCTACTATGATCAATTTATCAGTGTCCTCAAGAAACTGTAATACATCGGGGCATGTCCCCCCATCTATTATTTTCACATCGGGAAGAGGGATTCCCTCTAGAGCATGTATCACATGACAACCAACCCCTTCGTCTCTCAGCAAGACATTCCCAATTCCCAGAACAAATTTCCCCATTCCTGAACTTTCCTCCAAATTTTTACTAACAAACCCTAAATTTTCCCAGGTCATGCCCTTTGGGACTGAGCAAATGTACAGAACAAGCGAGACAAGGGTCAAAAGCCCTCACAATACGCACTATCTCAAAGGGATTAGCCTCATCCTTTATCTTGGTTCCAGTGATAGCCTGCTCCAAGGGTCCAGGTTGGTCTTCATCATCCCTGGGCGAAATATTCCAGGTAGAAGGGGTAATGACCTGGTAATTAGCAATCTTGCCTTCTTTTATTTCTATCCAGTGCCCCAGGGCACCCCTCGCTGCACCGACCAGTCCCATTCCAGTAGACTCCTCGGGGAGTTCATAGCTTATGTAAGCTGGCTCGCCAGGCTTGAGTTCTAGAACCCAGCCGGCCATAACATCGGCTATGAGTTTAGTCTCCATGGCTCGAGCAAGATTACGCCCCATGACAGAAAACATCTTATCGGGGCTTAGCTTTGCTTGCGACAAAGCAGAGTTAACCAAGCTCTTGACTTGAGGATTGTCACCAACATAGTTGACCATGATTCGGGCCAGTGGCCCAACTTCAAAAACTGCCTTGCCATAGCGAGGTGATTTTAGCCAAGAATAAGCCCCCTGTTTCCCTTCATCAGGAACAACATCTCCCTGGGAGGGATGTCTGCCGCTGATAGAATCGGCATACCAAGAATGTTTCACTTCTTCAGTGATCTTAGTTGGGTCAAATTCATTAAACTTAAGACTGGTAGAGGTGGTTCCGGGCTTAAAAAATCTTTT
>DATKVL010000217.1:0-1408 GCA_035530115.1 Dehalococcoidia bacterium
GGAACAATCCCTGATTGACGCCGGATATCAGATAAAAAGTAAAGAAAAAGTCAAAATATTCCGATTACCTGCAGAGATCATTGTCGCCGTCAAAACAATTTCTGGGAACGCCGTTTAGCACTGCCAACAATCTGCTTGGATTATACAATTTAGCGTTTCGTTACCTAACTGGACAATAACCCATTTCGTGTGATTTCAAAGTTGCTTGTGCCGCTACGAATGATGAGCCTTCCAAATCCGGTGGAACCAGATAAGCGCAGTTAAGAAGGCTCCACCTATCAGGTAGCCTCCTATGACGTCACTTGGCCAGTGGACACCTAGGTAAACTCGGGAAGTACCGATTAAGAGAATTAAAGCTATCAAACCTGCAAGAACCAGCATCCGTAGGACGCGATTCTTCAGATTGATGGAAATAAAGTAGGCCGTAAGTCCCAATATTAAAATGGCAAAGAATGCATGTCCACTAGGGAATCCATTACCTTGCTCACTGGATAAGACATGAACTAGGTCGGCCGAGGGCCGCGGACGATTGATGGCCAGTTTCAAGGCCGTATTTACAAGCGTGATTAATCCCCCCACGGGAATCATGATAGCCTCCAGCCTACCTATTCGCCACCAAACAACGATACCGGTGGCAACAACTACCAGCACCGAGGACCAGCCCCCAAAAATAAAGGAAATACACTCCATGGTTGAGAGTATGAGATGATTATTAAAAGATTGTAGCAGGAGGGTCAGGCATAGGTCGCCAGGAAACCTGGGTGCGAACCGGGCGTAAATGGAAATGACCAAGGCTAGAATTGCCAGGAATCCAACAATCAGCTTGAATTTAGTATTTTCCGTAACCTTTCACCGGTAAGAATGAAAAGGACGACCAGCAAAATTATAGCCTAGGATGGCAGAGTTGAATATCCCTAGCCCTGAACAATAGCTTGTGTTGTTACCCAACATTTCTGACTAAAGTGCAATCTCTTTGAAGCCAAAGCCACTGGAGTCTGGTGGAGAATAGTTGCAACATAGCTTTTCGTCGCCAAGAGATAGCTCCTCTCCGACCAGAACCGGTGAGAGATTCAAGAGACACTGGTAGAGCTCGTCTACCGAGGGAGTGAACAATCTTCTCAAACTGCAAACGTTGTGCTACAATAAGAGCGACTGGGATGGGTTCTGGTCAAGGCAAGCAAGCCAAGGGCTGAATTTTCCCTAACAAACTAACACAACCATAAATTCCGGGCAACAACTTCACGTGGTCTTCGTTAAAGAAGGGAAAAACAATGGCTAAAGGAAGAAGCATCAACCTGGATAGTGATGATATATTGGCTGAAAGCTTACTCAGCGATGAAGCCGGAGTTGAAGATGTCAGCGCCATAGTCGAGGAAGTTGAAGAGAAAGAAGAAATCGAAGAATTCCT
>DATKVL010000218.1:0-1275 GCA_035530115.1 Dehalococcoidia bacterium
ATAACTAAAGTGTATAAAGCGGGGCAGACCGAAGTTCCTGCTCTGCGGGGGATTAGCTGCCGCATTGAGTCAGGGGAGATGGTATCTATCATAGGGCCTTCAGGCTCGGGGAAATCTACCCTGATGAATATCATCGGCTGCTTGGATAAGCCTACTTCCGGGAAATATCGTTTAGAGGGCGTTGAAGTAGACAAGCTTAACGATAATCAATTAGCCGAGATAAGAAATAAAAAGATAGGCTTTGTCTTCCAAAGCTTCAACTTATTGTCCCGGACCACGGCTTTAGCCAATGTGGAACTGCCACTTATTTACAGCGGCGCCAGCAACCGACGGCAAAGAGCGTTACAGGTCCTGGAGTCCGTGGGACTAGCTCATCGGGTCACTCACAGACCAAGCGAGCTAGCTGGAGGGGAACAACAACGGGTGGCTATCGCCCGAGCCTTAGTAAGCAATCCCTCTCTTATTCTAGCTGATGAACCCACAGGCAATCTTGATACCCGGACCAGCCAGGAAATCATGTCAATTTTTAAGAAATTGAACGAGCAGGGCATGACCATCGTTTTGGTAACTCATGAGCCAGATATTGCCGCTTATACCCAGCGCACCATTAAACTTCGCGATGGACAGATTGAAGAAAGTGTTCGTTGAGGGTCAGGTGACACTTGAATTTCAAATAGAGGCATCGGAATGAAACTCTGGGATTGTTTCTCCACTGCGCTGCGGGCTTTGCGTAGTAACAAGCTAAGGTCAATTTTGACCATGCTGGGTATCCTGATTGGCGTGGCTGCAGTTATTTCTGTGCTATCTCTAGGAAGTGCGCAGGCGGCTATAGTAGAGGAGTCTTTTGCCACCTTGGGGGCTAACCTGATATACGTCACACCTCCAGAACTCGGCATGAGTGGAGTGGGAGCTCAGTCAACGCTGACTTTGGAAGACGCGCAGGCAATTGCCCAAAACGCCCCTTCTGTAGAAGGTGTGTCGCCAATGGCGCAGACTTACGCTCAGGTTGTAGCTGGTGGAGAGAGCCTTAGCAACACAATTATTGCCGGGGTGGCTCCACAAGCCGAATGGGTGGACAACTATGCCGTGGCGCAGGGCAGCTTCATAACCAACTTCGATTATGGAGCGAGGTCAAGGGTAGCCGTCCTGGGGAGCGAAGTAGCCAAGACCCTTTTTGGCGAGATGGACCCTACCGGTCAGAGCTTGAGGATTGGTGGGCGTCAATTCCAGGTCAGCGGTGTACTGGAAAGCCGGGGGATGGGATTTGGATTTGAA
>DATKVL010000219.1:0-1459 GCA_035530115.1 Dehalococcoidia bacterium
AAGCCTTCGACGAGCTGTTTGCGTGTTTCATTACTCAGCACCCAATGCGTATCGGTTTTCTGGACACCCCGTTGAAGGATTTTATCGAGTGGTCGCACCAAATGACCATCAACCCAACTTGCGAAGAGAAACACAATGACGAGAAAGAAGGGTCCGCCGACATTTAACGGTTTTTACGTCCCGCAGTACTACGCAATTCGGACGCGCACGTGTGATTTCAATATCGGAGCTGCTCCCAGGTCCGGATCAACGTCGCTTTATCATTTTGCGAAGAAACTGGAGCTTGCCGAACAAGCTATCGCGCTGACGGAAACGCCGAAGGATGCGATTTGCCTAATTCGTGAGCCAATTGCGCGTCTGGCGTCTGCGTATTTGCTTTTGCCAGAGGGCGTGAACTCACGCGATCCGGTAACGAATTTCAAAACCGTTGGACGCCCTTCTTTTGAAGAAACTGTCGACGCTGTGCTCAACGACGATGGGCAAGCATGGTTCGACGCTAAAATTGGAAGTTCAGCGCACGCGTTTGCATGGCAACCGCAGACTGAATTGTATTCCGAATGTGAATTTCCAGTGTGGGTAAAGCTGGAAGGCAATGGGGGCTTTTTCGGCATGCAATTGCCGCATGAAAACAAAGCGCAGGAGCCCAAGCCGGAAGTCACCTACCGACTGAACGAGTTGAAAGACTTTTACGCAGAGGATACGAAGATATGGAACATGGCGAGAACAAAAGTGGGGTAACAAATTTTGTGTACGAAGGCGTCCCCTTGGTATTCACAAGCCCCGAATGGAATATCGTTTTCCAAGATAAGAAGTCCAAAGAAATTGGCAGACTGTCTTTCGATAAGGAAGGCGACTTGCATTTCAAAGGTAACGCTACTGAAGCTGCAAAAGTTTTCTTCACTGCAGTTGTCAATCTTAACAATCAGCGCGTTGATGATGTTCGCTCGATGGGGAAGATGGGTTACGAGGTAGTGCAGGATTTCTTGCCTAACATCGGGAGATGTGCGTTGCAGGATTACGGTCGCTTGAATGATTTCATGATTCTGGCAGCAGCGGAGTACGACTGATGGGCGAAATAAGCGATATGATGATCGACGGCACCATGTGTCAGGTGTGCGGCGTATTCCTCAACGAAGAAGGTCCTGGGTATCCTGTTACGTGCGGTGGTTGCTCCGATTTTCCGGATGCAGAACAAGTCATCCACGTTGAACTCGAAATGGGAAAACCGGCAAAGACTGTCGCGTGTCCGGATCCCTTCTGCGAACGCAAATTCGTAAATCGGCAAGCCGCAGCACAACACTGGGTGGACAAACATGAGCAACACTAAATTCGATGTAATTTTTCGAGGGATGGAGCACGCAGAATTAGCTCCCTTGATGGCGTTAACCAAGGATGGGGGCTATGATCGTCTGGTCACAACGCAAGGCATGCCCCACCACGAGATTCATCGCGCATTCGA
>DATKVL010000220.1:0-2962 GCA_035530115.1 Dehalococcoidia bacterium
ACCAAACCCCTCAGCATACTGTCAAAGATTCCACTCACACCAAAAAGCGCGCCACCATCCATTCTGTCATTCCAAACATAATCCGGGCAGTCGAACTCCCTAGTCTGGTCACACTTCCTGCACCACCATGTTTTACCCTCACTATGCACCCAGAAGTGTGCGCCACCTTTTGGGCACTGCCAGGAGCCGGAATCAATATATTTTCTGAACCCTATCTCCCGGGCCGATATATCCTTTACTGATGTTGATCCCATTTTATGGTATCGTTCCCTTTTGGTTGGTAGCCATAATTCAATAAATCCTCCTCCAGCCTTTGTGAGGCTTCCTTGAAAGGCGTTCTCGCTTCTTGTCTGTGTACACACCCTTGCTTATCGGCAAGCGTTTTTGATGAGGTGTTTTGGGTACTTTCTTTGATACTCGTTTACGCTTGAACGCCCCTTCAATGCTCACCTTCGGCTGTTCTAGCTTCATGCGTGGTGATATGTGTGCTGCCCGCTCGACCTCTACGGGCACGGGCATATTAACCACGTCTGCCCAAGTCTTAATGTTATATCGTAGCTTGGCTTTCTCTGCGGGTGTCTTGCCCTTCAATGCCTCATGCGGTTTGAGGAAGTTATAGTAAGTGAGAAAGCCCTTCGAGAACTCAATGAGGGTGTCAATATCCCGAAACGCCTTCATGACCTTTGTCCGTTCCTTCAGCGTCTCATGGAAGCGTTCTATCCTACTGGTACTCTCAGAGGCTATCTTAAAGGGCGAACCTTGCAGGTGTTCGGTATACCCACCAAGAGCGGTGAATATACCATCGGGGTACGCCTTCATTTCATCTGTAAGTATGACCTTCGGCGGTTTACCAGCACGCTTGACGGCATCCTGCACTAACCGCTTGGCGTCCTCAGTGGTGCGGGTGAGCGATACCCTAGAGGCAAGTAGGAAACGTGTATCGGCATCTATGATGTCCCAGAACCAGACCTTTACGCCTTTGTCTAAGTCTATCATCGTCTCATCGGCAATCCATGTGCTACCAACTTTAGGCTTGAATTTGCCGAAGTGTTTAGCTGCCTTGTCCGTGTACTTATCTATCCAGTAAAATACTCTGGACTTGGAAGGATGATAACCCGTCTCTTGTCGTAAGTGGTTGCGTATGTCCGTAATACTGCTGCCCGTGTAGTACATGGAAAGGGTACTTGATATATGGCTAGCTGATACCTTCATGTGGAATGGCGTATCGTCAGCCTTGAACTTACGCTTACAAACGTTGCAATAGTAACGTTGCACGCCTTTGTAAGAGCCATACTTTATGACCCTCTCAGAATCACAGTACGGGCAGGTTACCTTGATAGCTTCTTCAGCCATTAGAAAAGCTCTCCCAGTTCATTAGCAACTCTATCAATTCTGCATATCGCTTCTGATAATTAGATACCTTTGGGTCTTTGCTAAGTTCCTTCAGTACTTCAAGCGCATCATCATCGTGTTGCCCGTACGACTTCACTATATACTCCCCCAATTCGTTACGGGCTAAAAGTGCCCGTTTGGCAATCACAAGGAATAACGTGGCAAGGTTAGCAATTGAGTGCTGGAAACTACCTGATATTTGCAATAATTGGTTACAATCCTGTTTTACTTGCTTGTCGTAGGTTGCCTCAGTCAACCTAAGATATATATTATCTATTGTCACTTCGTATGGTGGGGGTATACCACGCTCGTGAAGGAAACGTGATACAGCCTCACGATAAAAACCAGTATTCTTGTATTCAGCACTTTTAGCTAAGATGCTATGTTCTGTTAGATTATTGGCTGCTTCTATTTCCTTATAGGCTGCCCTCATAAAGCCCGCCAACAATTCGTCTGTGAGTATAGGCTTGGGATTGCGCAACGGGTGTCGGGCGGTACATAGCTTACCCCCACGAGGATATAGCCAACCTATCCCCTTCGGTATTTCGGCAAGCTGTATCACATCTTTTGGTGCTACGAACCAAAACTCGTGGAAGGATTGAATGCACCATTTATGCTTCTCAGGTGATTGCAGTTCTCGTAGAAAATCTGAACGGCTGACCTTTACCTCAAAGGCCGACCTTGTTAGACCTTTAGACGGCCACATCTCAAAGACGGCCACATCTATCCATCGCCCTTGTGCCATGCCCGTACCATCGGGCACTTGTTCTAACACGACTGAGCGATTATAAGCCCCATTAGTAGCAGCATAACGACGACGAATGAGAGCTACTAAGTCAGTTGCCTTATATTCTTTTATAGCTTTTGCTGTCATTTCATCTCACCAACCAAAAGGGAACGATACCCATTTTATTCCTTATTTAACAAAATCCTCGGTTCTTGGGTGAGTTAACTCACCCACTTTTGTAGCTAAAGATGAGTTAGGTGAGTTAGCTGTCACCCACCACCCATATGCTATTTTTAACCATCTGGAACTGGGGTAGTACATAACTCACCTAACTCACCCCCTTAAAGCTAACTCAGCTATAGGAGGTCCATTTTCATAACTCACCACTTTCCAGGCGACAGCTCTTTTCCTTGTTCCAGCCTTTTCAATTACTAATCCGTCGGGGTATCTAACGCCATTTTTCCTTGAGAGTGCGTGGCCGAGCCGCCTACTGTAATCGCGGTTATCTTTGCCGGCCAAACTATCTGGCAATAGTGCCTTGAAGTCCATATTCTCGTTTAACTTTCCAATCACCTCGGCCACTGTTACAGGCGCATCACCCATAAATTCACGCCAAGCCTCTAAAAATGATTGCCATTGCGGCGTCTCGCTATCCGCCTCGTTGTACATAGTTTCCAAGTTTCCCAAAAAACCCTTAATGCTAATATAAGACAGCACCCCGCCGATTATTTTGCAATAGGACTCATAGCTGCCCAGTAAAGGTACCTCATGGGATTCTGGCTTGCCAGCTCTAACCCAGGCTCGGGCTATTGTGAGGATCGCAGCTATGATGAGGCCGCGGTT
>DATKVL010000221.1:0-3623 GCA_035530115.1 Dehalococcoidia bacterium
CATTGGTATTATCTGAAGATTATGCAACAATCTTGACATGACTTCCTCGAGCATCTACACTATTAAAACCACCTGATGAGGTCTGAAAGTAATGATATGCCCTGTTTGTAAATACGATATGATAGTCGTTGAGTATCATAATATTGAGCTCGATTATTGTAATAGTTGTAAGGGAGTGTGGTTTGACTCTGGAGAGCTTGAGCTTTTGCTTGAGTCGCATGGTCTTGAAGAGACAAAGGTGTTCCTTGATGGCATCCTCAACTCGCAGGAAGCCGTTTCATCAGAAAAGAAACGGAATTGCCCCATCTGTGACCATAAGATGAAAAAGGCAGCGATAGGTGGACAACCTGAAATCCTCATCGACATATGCCGTGATAAACATGGATTGTGGTTTGACGGGGGTGAGGTTACTCAACTGATACGACGTCTGCCTGGGGAACATCCGCCAAAACATGATTCCAGGGAACAGGTTACCAGTTTCTTAGAAGAAGTATTTGAAGCCCCACAGTAAGGCAGCAATGACGATTAAGTAACACCCGGAGAATATTAGTTAAGGAGGTTTAATATGCTAGCAGTTTATATCATTATCGGTGTTGTTGTGGTTCTTCTTTTCATATTCCTAATTATCTACAACGGCCTGGTCAGGCTGCGTAATCAAGTAAAGAACGCCTGGGCGCAGATTGACGTTCAGCTAAAACGACGCTATGACCTCATTCCCAACCTGATGGAAACTGTCAAGGGCTATATGAAACACGAGCGAGAAACCCTGGAAGCAGTAACCAAGGCCCGTAATCTTGCCCAGCAAGTGTCGTCTGCGGGAGCCGGTGAGCGAGCCAAGGCCGAAGGTGAGCTGAGTTCAGCCCTATCCCGGTTACTTGCTGTAGTGGAAAACTACCCTGACCTTAAAGCCAATCAGAACTTTCTGGCACTCCAGGAGGAGCTTACCTCAACCGAGAATAAGATAAGCTTTTCTCGCCAGTTTTACAATGATTCAGTCCTAAGATATAACAACCAGACGCAGATGGTTCCATCTAACATTGTAGCTAGCATGACCGGGTTTAAGGCCAGTGAATTCTTTGAGGTTACTCTAACCGCCGAAAGAGAAGCGCCCAAGGTTAGTTTCACTTAGTAAGAAGACACTTCAGCTGTGTGGGAACAGATTAGGTCTAATCAAATAAGGTCGGTAGTGCTGACAATAGGCATGGGAGCATTACTGATCCTTATCGGCTATTTCCTGGGCCTGTACTTCTTTGATAGCGCTATTGCGGGCTTGGTCATTGCCCTATTAGTGTGGGTAATCTTGAGTTTAATCGGTTACTTCCAGGGCGATAGTATCCTGCTTAGCATGTCGAGGGCGAAGAAAATTAAGCGTGATGACCACCCCCGCCTGTACAATGTGGTTGAGGAAATGAAGATTGCCTCCGGTCTGGAGAAAATGCCCAACATATACATCATTGATGACCCGGCACTAAATGCCTTCGCCACCGGTCGTGACCCTAAGCGGGCATCCGTAGCTATTACCTCGGGACTGCTACAAAAACTAAACCGCGATGAATTGCAGGGGGTCATCGCCCACGAGATATCCCACGTCAAGAACCGGGATGTGCTGCTTATGGCGATGTGTAGTATCCTGCTCGGCACTATCGTAATCCTGGCCTGGTATGGGTCACGCATTATGATTTTTGGCAGCATGACCGGCTCAAGAAGAAGCTCCTCATCAGGTGGGGGTGGGGGGGCTCAGTTAATAATTCTGATCGTGTCACTCGTATTTATGATACTGGCGCCGATTGTGGCGCAGCTCATTTACCTTGCCATCTCTCGGAAGAGAGAGTACCTGGCAGATGCTTCGGCAGCCCTCTACACCAGATACCCTGAAGGACTGGCCTCAGCCCTGGAAAAGCTGGGTACCTCGACTGGGCAGTTAAAATCAGCCAATAAGGCCACAGCCCCTATGTATATCGTCAATCCTTTCCGCAAGAAAGGCATGAAAGCCAGTGACCTCTCCAGCACTCACCCCCCCATATCAGAGAGGATACGCATCCTACGTGCCATGGCTGGCGCCTCTTTTAACGATTATGACCAGGCTTACAGCAAGGAGCACCGCGGGGAGAGGGTTATACCTGCCACCAGCCTTGCCGCCGGAACAGTCCCATTAGCAACGATAAAGCTAGAGGGTGAAGCGGGCGAACCAAACGAGATACAGCGGGCTCGTGAGACCTCAGATGCAATGTGGCGGCTGAGTAACTATAACACCATTACCTGTGACTGCGGTGCCAAGTTGCGAGTGCCACCTAAGTTCAAAGAGCCGCAAATCAAGTGCCCGCATTGCGGTAGAACGCATCAGGTTTGAGAAGATGGATTATTGTTACCCAAATCTCTTCCTGTACCACCGGTAACTTCAGCACCTATGGTGAGCCGGTTGGGACTTCTTCTGGACCCTTTTGCCTGAAAGCATTCAATACGATTAAGGGTAGGGACTACTATTTCACGGGTTTCAGGGTAACGGTTATGCGCTGATAGTAGATGCCGGTAAGACCCTCAAATGCACAAAAGGATGGAATATGTAAGCTGAATTTGCTGGCTATTGTGTAACCACTTGCTCTGTTAAGTGAACCACATCTATGTGGACTGTTTCTCTACCTCAAACCTTCCGTGCCCTTATTTTCATTGTAAGGCTAGGATTTAGCACAAGTTCATGATTAGTCTGCATCCGATTTAAGAGCTGCTAGCGCGACATACACCACCGGTGGTTTTCTTGATCGATCTCGTTTGAGCGTAAATGTTTCTGGATATTTTTTAATGAGAGACTGTAATTGTTGATGACCGTAAGTACGGGGGTCAAATGCTGGATCCAATTGCCGAAGAACGGAGCCCAATGCCGCCAAATGAATCCATTCCTCTTCTTTCGCAGCTAGATTGAACCCTTCTAGGAGAAGGTTTAAAGGGTCAGATACATCAGATTTCTTTTCCTTTGCTTCTTTCCTTCTTATTTCCTCGGGTCCAATTAGATTTTCACAGTAGATGAACTGGTTGCAGGCGTTGATGAAAGCTTCTGGAGTCTTTTTCTCTCCCACTCCAATAACAACAAGGCCTTCCTCTCTTATTCTTGTTGCCAGTCGTGTGTAGTCGCTGTCGCTGGCAACAATACAGAAGCCGCCTACATTGTTACTGTGGAGCAGATCCATCGCATCAATTATCATCGCACTATCTGTGGAATTCTTGCCAACCGTATACCTAAACTGCTGCATGGGCTGAATTGCATGTTTATGAAGCGAAGTCTTCCAGCTATTCATGTTTGTAGTGGTCCAGTCTCCGTATATCCGCTTGACCGTTATCAGCCCGACTTTACTAACTTCTGCCAGGATTTGAGGAAGAAGAGACGCCTGGGCGTTGTCACCATCAATCAGTACTGCAAACCTCAGTTGTTCAGATTGTTCGTCCATTATGCACCTTTTTGGTTATCGATTGACGCCAAACCATACAGAGATAGAGTCTATGTCGTTTCTCAAGTTAATTAACCACGTATTTATAGAATTTTACTCCATATATACCTCAAATAACAAGAGGTAGCAATCTGACGGATTGTTAAGGCAGGATATAGCGCTAAAAGGGCTCTTGCCTTG
>DATKVL010000222.1:0-8500 GCA_035530115.1 Dehalococcoidia bacterium
GCTTATCTTCTGATTTTGTGCTTCCGGTTGTCCAGTCATCAATGCCAATCCTTCCATTTACCTGGCCACCTGCCAGGAAATAACGCTGCTCCTTGTACATCACCAACGCGCTCAGTCCTGGGTGGTAGTAGATAGTATCGCCTATTTTGCTGCCTAGAATCCGTAGCTCATAATGGAAGAATAGACGTACGTCGCGGGGGTGGTCTCGTTGATTGGCTATATCAACCCGTCTGAAAAAGATGTCCCTGTGAAAGTCCACTAGGTCAGAAAAGGTGAGGGCAAGCCCCATAGTCGGATTAGTGGCAGTAACACGGGTGACCAGACTCTCGCTTTCATAGACCATTTCCTTTTGCCACTGGGGGCCGTCAAGCCAGGCGAAGTTTCCATCAACCCAGATGCCAGTACGTGATACACAACCTTCGGCATGGTTCTCCTTGCCGACATAAGGATAGTAGATATCCCGGATGTTGTAAGCAGTATCGAAATTGATGAGCAGGTTGCCATTGCCTACAGGTAAGTCTCTAGGCATGTTAGTTGTTACACTACCCTCCTCTCTCGCTTTAATACACTATTATAGACCTCTAGGGTTTTCTGAGATGCTGGATTCCGTGAAAGTCTCTCGGCAGTCTCTCGGGCACGCTCAGCCGTAGCCTTTCTAAGTCCGGCCGATTTAATACAGTATTATAGACCTCCAAGGTTTTCTGAGCTACCTGATCCCATGAGAATTTTTCTGCGGTTTCCCTAGCACGCTCACCCATGGTCTTTCTAAGTCCAGCATTTGAAAGCAGCAACTCGATTTTTGCTGCCAGGCCGTTGACATCGGAGGGGGCTCTAAGTAGGAAGCCATTCACCCCATCGATTATGAGATCGGCAGCTCCGGCAACCCTGCTGGTGATTACAGGCAAGCCGCTGGCCATAGCCTCGACGATGACCAGACCAAAGGGCTCATATATGGTAGGAAGAACGAATATATCGCTAGCAGCATAGTATTCCCAAAGACTGCTGCTGTGGGGGACAAAGATTATCCTGTCCCTCACCCGCTTTAGCTCCGCAAGCTGGCCGTAGAATTTCTCGTCACCGCTACCACAGATAAAAAGTTTGACATCCGGCCTCTGAACAAGCGAAAGTGCCTCCATGATATGAAGCACTCCTTTTCTCTCCCAGTCACCTCCGGCGAACATCAGTAATAGATCACTACGGGATACACCATACTCTTGCCTGATCTGGCCTCTATAGAGCAGCCGATTAGTCGGGTGGAATCTGAGAGTATCTACTCCATTAGGGATTACGATGATGTTTTTGGCGGCATCACCGTAATGATGGGCAAACTCCTTTTGCATAGCCTGAGAAACTACAATACACGCTTTAGAGCTGCTGCGGCTAATTATCAGCCTCTCAACAAAGCATAGCAGGCTGCGATACAGCCTGTGGTCCAGGGCTTTCAGTTTTTGCCAGACACTCCTGCATGGTATCTTAATTATGTTAGCTTCTTCGAGACGGCGGCACTCCCTCTCACAGAAATGAGAGGTGATAACGTTTGAAGAAAAGGCAGAGTCATACCCTGTCGAATGGATGATGTCAAAGTCTGTTTTTCTGAGGAGGGAAAGAGCGGCAAGGAGTAAGGTACTGGATATCAAGAAGGTAATGTGTGCCAAAGACTTGGCACATCTGAGTCCTGGCACCTTATAGTGTTTAACTTTGAGTAAGTCAATTCCATTTATAGTATTAGAAAAAACCGAAACCTGATGGTCCTCACAAAGCCTTTCGACTAGGTGAGCGGTGACGGTTGCTGGCCCTGCTTCAAAGTTAACATGATGCGCAATGAAAGCAATCTTCAAGCTTATCTCCAGAAGGGGCCTCTAGCATAGGGACTTAGTATATGGTGCTTTTGCGGGAGAGCACCAGACTTTGGTTCAAAGAGCTAGTGCCAACCCTACCACCAAGGCCGCCGCTAAATGGTGCTTGCCCTTTGGAACTATAAATATTATACCACAATGGACACGGTGTGCCTAGAAACTTACTCTATGTCAGCTGCTGCGCAAGGGGTCGAGTCTAAACAAAGGGTGCAAGCTCCAAAGTAAGGAATACAATTCACATTGAGATGAACAAAAAGCCATTTCGTTACCTGAAGGAATTGATGTTTAGGAGTGATTATCTGTTCAGTTTCCAGACCTGCACGTTCAGATTAGCGGCAATACTAACCCAGATTATGTATGGGATGAGAAGCCAGCCGGCTAAGGGGGATACGCCAAAGAATGTAATGATGTTAATTAGTATGGCTATCCAGAGTAGCAGAATCATCACCATTCCACCAAAAAGGGACTTAAGCCCAAAAAAGATTACCGACCACAGGATGTTCAGAACCAGTTGAGCCCAAAATATTACAAAAGCTATTGTTACCCCTTCTTGACCCAATCCTTCCCGCCAGACTAAGAAAACGGCTATACCCATTAAAAGGTAAAGAGTGATCCAGATAGGTCCGAAGACTGAATTAGGTGGAGTAAAGGTTGGTTTCTTGAGTCCCGCATACCAAGTGGGAATTGCAGGGGTGGTGAAAATGGCACCGATGCCACCCGCACCTTCGCAGGCGACTATACTTATGATCAGCTTAATTATATCCATCCCACTCATGTCTTCAAACTCTCTTGAGAGCCAGTTCAATAAAGGTAGCACCCAACCACTATCAAGCTTAGTTAGTTCACACGGGGTTTGTCAAACATTCCATCTTTTCGTGCAACCAGGTGACATTGCACTTTCCATCGTTTTGTTGCCTGCGAAATATGTCGCTAGAGATTGATCTCATCCTGAATCCTCATCTTCCATCGTTCTCTCGCTCTGTTGCACTATCGCACTATCGCGCTCTCGCTCTTTCGCTCTATTGCTCTATCGCTTTCGCTCCACCGCTCCATTGTTTCTCCAGTGCATTGCTCCCCAGAGAACAGGGAGTAGAGCACAGAGAGCAGAGAGTACGGAGTGTTGAATTGGATTGTATATGAGATCAAGCTATCTTAATTTTGTAATTTACCTGTGTTATAATCCGACGCATCGTCACAATAAAATGCCAGGAGGTAAAAAATGGAAAAGCGATGTCATATCATCGCAGAGGTCACTGGTTCAAGTCCAGTACCGCCCATTTTTTGATGAAATCATGTTTGATTTCTAGATTTATAATGGAAAGTTCGAGATGAAATCAAAAACAAAGGATGAGCAACTGGAACGGATGCGCCACTCTGCATCTCATATCATGGCTGAGGCGGTACAAGGTCTTTTTCCCGAGGCTAAATTTGGCATCGGGCCGATCATTGAGAATGGCTTCTATTATGACTTTGAGCTGCCACGCCCATTAACACCGGAAGATTTACCTATAATTGAGAACAAGATGAGGGAGATTATTAGTCAGGATGCACCGTTTGTCAACGAGGAAATGAATAAAGATGAAGCGCGTAAGCTCTTTGCTGCCCAGCCCTATAAACTGGAGCTTATCAACGAAATTGCTGATACTAGTGTAACTATCTATAAACAAGGTTCTTTCACCGATTTATGCCGCGGTCCTCATCTATCTTCTACGGGTGAGGTAAAAGCATTTAAACTTACTCATCTAGCTGGAGCATACTGGCGTGGTGATGAAAAGCGACCCATGCTACAAAGAATTTATGGTGTAGCTTTTGAGAGCCGAGAAGAGCTTGACGATTATTTATCGTGGCAAGCTGAAGTCATTAAACGCGACCATAGGAAGCTGGGCAAAGAACTCGACCTCTTCAGTATTCACGAGGAAATTGGTCCTGGCTTAATTTGCTGGCACCCTAAAGGTGCTTTGATTCGACGAATCATCGAAGATTTCTGGAAGGCAGAGCACATCAAGCGAGGCTATGACATCGTTTACACTCCTCACATAGCCAAGCTAGATTTGTGGAAAACTAGCGGGCATTGGGAATTCTATCGGGATTATCTGTTCTCACCTATAGAAATTGAGGGACAGCAGTATATGCTCAAGCCCATGAATTGCCTGGGCCATATTTTGATTTATAAAAGCCAGTTGCGCAGTTATCGCAATTTGCCTTTGAGATATGCTGAACTGGGCACAGTATATAGGTATGAGCGAACTGGTGTATTATATGGTCTTGCCAGGGTCAGGGGATTTACTCAAGATGATGCCCACATTTTTTGCCGACCTGATCAGGTTGAAGAGGAAGTACTAGAAGTTCTGAACTTGGCACAATTCATGATGTCTAGCTTTGGCTTTGGTGAGTATGAGTTGTTGTTATCAACGCGTCCTGAGAAATATGCTGGCACCATTTCAATGTGGGAAGAAGCCACAGGGTCTTTAAAACACGTTCTAGAGAAACTTGACTTGCGTTATGAAGTGGACCCTGGCGAGGGGGTTTTCTACGGACCTAAAATCGATATTAAGCTCAAGGACGCTTTAGGGCATGTCTGGCAAGGTCCTACCATCCAAGTCGATTTCAATTTGCCACAACGCTTTAATGTCTGTTATATTGGTGAGGATGGACTGGAGCATAATGTGGTGATGATACACCGCACAGTCTTAGGTAGCATGGAGCGTTTTTTAGCTTGCCTTATAGAACATTATGGTGGTGTCTTCCCGGTATGGTTATCGCCGGTTCAAACAATAATAATTCCTATAGCAGATCGCCATGTTAGCTATGCACATAAGATAGAGAGCGATTTTAAAAATGAGGGTATTCGAGCTCAGGTTGACGACCGCTCTGAGAGGATGAATTTGAAAATAAGAGAAGCCCAACTGGAGAAAGTCCCATATATGCTTGTAGTTGGTGATAAAGAGATGGCTTCATCCAGTGTGTCACTTCGCTTAAGGAGCGGCGAGAATCTGGGCTTAGAAAGTATGGTACAAGTTAAGAGTAGAATAATGGCAGCCATAGAGGCCAAGTCCTGAATACTGTTCCAGGGGGTAGAAAGAGCATATTTAAAGAATTATTAACCAATAGGAGAATCAGGGCCAGGGATGTGCGCCTCATAGGGGAAGATGGGGAACAGTTGGGTGTGGTGCCTCTACAGAAAGCATTGCAAATTGCTTATGAGCGCGGCCTCGATTTGGTGCAGGTAGCATCAACGATGACGCCACCAGTATGCCGACTCCTTGATTATGGTAAATATAAGTATGAGCAAACTAAAAAAGAACGCAAGGCGAGGAGAGGCCAAAGAGTTGGCTTACTCAAGGAGGTCCGTTTAAGACCCAAGATAGAAGAGCATGACTTACAGGCGAAAATTAAGACCACGAAGAAATTATTGGAGGAGGGTAATAAAGTACGGTTATTTCTAAGGTTCAGAGGGCGCGAAGTTATTTATCCTGAACTAGGTTGGAAGGTGCTGCGTAAAGTAGCTGAAGCCTTGAAGGAATTAGCCGTGGTAATTAGCTCCGTTAATGATGAGAGGACTATAGCCTTGGTCTTATCCCCAGTTCCCCAGAAGAAATCTAAGGAGACAGGAACAGATGCCAAAACTTAAAACCCATAAAGGGGCAAGGAGCCGTTTTCATATAACAGGCAGCGGCAAGCTGATGCGCACTAAATGCGGCAAGAGCCATTTGAGGCGAAAAAAGGCTCCTAGAACTAAGCGCCTCTACGATGAAATGATCATGACCTCCTCAGCGGATAAGAAGAGAGTAAGGAGGCTTTTACCCTACAAATAGTGTAGGGGAGGGAAAGTAGTTTATTTTGTTGCTAAAGAGAAAAGAATAGCGCCCAAGGATTAAAGGAGGAAGAACTTGCCACGAGCCAGGAGTGGAAAAGTTACCCACAGACGACATAAAAAGGTACTTGAGCTGACCAAGGGACACCGAGCTTCCAGACATAATCTTTATAGGACAGCTCATGAGTCCATGCTTCATGCCTTAGATTATTCCTATTGTCATCGTCGTGAGCGGAAAGGCGACTTCAGAAAGCTGTGGATTACCCGCATTAATGCTGCGGCACGGGCTAGAGGACTTACTTACAGTCAGTTTATAGCCGAGTTAAAAAAATCAAATGTAGAAATCAATCGCAAGATGTTAGCTGAGATGGCAGTCAAAGATCCTGAAGGTTTTGCCACATTAGTAGCTTCGGTAACTGAGACTAACTCACCCCGCTTGTAATGGCATTATGCCTGAAAATTCCAGGAATTTTGAACAAGGATAACATCACTTGGTAGTCAATGCTGGAACAACTCAAAGACCTTCATACACAAGCTCTCGATGAGCTAAACAAAGTTAATAATCCTCGTGAGCTGGAGTTGTGGCGCGTTCGCCACCTGGGTAAGAAAAGCAATTTAACTCAAATTCTACGTTCTTTGGCCACCCTGCCTCTGGAAGAGCGGCGAAAGGGGGGTGCCCAAGCTAACGAAATCAAGAGAGCTTTAGAGTCAAGTCTAGAAGAGAAGGAAAAATTACTACAGGAAGCCCTTTTGACCTCTCCTTTGGAATCCCAAAGATTAGATATTACCTTGCCTGGTCGGCCTCTCCCGGCAGGGCGACTTCACCCCACCACTCAAATACTTAAGGAAATTTGCGATGTTTTCAAAAATATGGGCTTCCAGGTAATTGAGGGACCCGACGTGGAGTGGGATTACTACAACTTTGAAGCCTTAAATATTCCTCAACATCATCCGGCGCGAGATATGTTTGCTACCCTATGGATAGATGCAGGTATAGGAGGGAAAGCTAGACTTTTGCGCACGCACACTTCACCAATGCAAATCAGGTTGATGGAGAGGGAACGTCCGCCAATAAGAGCCATAGTACCGGGGCGAGCTTATAGATATGAAGCGACTGATGCCACTCACGAATCTATGTTTTATCAAGTTGAAGGTTTGGCTGTGGATAAGGGCATTACCCTGGCTGATTTAAAAGGCACTTTGTTTGACTTTTGCCGCTGCCTTTTTGGTGAGGAAAGGAAAGTGCGCTTTCGCTGCGATTACTTTCCTTTTGTGGAGCCCGGGGTGGAGGTAGCCATCGGATGTTCAGCTTGCGATGGCGCTGGCTGCCGGCTGTGTGGTTACAGCGGCTGGCTTGAAATATTAGGGGCGGGGATGGTGCATCCCGACGTCCTGGCACGGGTGGATATCGACCCCGAACTTTACAGTGGTTTTGCCTTCGGGTTGGGAGTTGAGCGTATACCTATGCTCCGCTATGGTATTGACGACATCCGCCTCTTTTATAGCAATGACCTCAGGTTTTTGAGGCAGTTCTAAATTTTAAGGTGACAATATGAAAGTTTCCCTCAACTGGCTCAGGGATTATGTTGACATAAAACTCGCTCCCGAAGAACTAGCCGAGAAGCTAACCATGTCTGGCCTGGAAGTCAAAGGCATACAGACTATAGGTGGCACCTGGGATAATGTAGTGATAGGGGAAGTAATAGCAGTAAATCCCCATCCTGATGCTGACCGCCTTAAGCTAGCCACAGTTGACCTCGGCACTGAGCAAGTCACCACGGTTTGTGGTGCCCCCAATATCGAACTTGGTCAGAGGGTGACTTTTGCCCATATAGGAGCCCGGCTTATAGATCCTCACACTGGAGAAGCTGTACTGCTAAAGCCGGCGAAAATTCGCGGCGTGGTTTCCGAGGGCATGGTTTGCTCAGAGAAGGAACTAGGGATTTCTGATAGTCACGAAGGCATTTTGGTATTGTCACCTGAGGCACCCATAGGTGCACCTCTCAGTGCTTATCTAGGCGATGTGATTTTTGACTTAGATGTAACACCTAACCGCCCGGATTGCTTATCTGTAATTGGTATTGCCCGAGAGATTGCTGCCCTAACTGGTGAACCACTCTGCTTGCCCGAAATTCATTACGAAGAAACGGAAAAGTCAATAGATTCCTTCGCCTCTGTTGACATAGTCGATCCAGACCTATGTCCGAGGTACTGTGCTAGCTTAGTTACCGGAATCAAGATAGCTCCCTCCCCAAGCTGGCTACAGCAGCGCCTGAATAACTGCGGTATGCGCCCCATTAACAATGTGGTTGACGTTACTAATTATGTGATGCTGGAATATGGTCAGCCCCTTCACGCTTTCGATTATAATAAGCTTAAGGGCAAGCAGATTATCGTTCGCAGGGCCGGAAATGGTGAAACCATAACTTCCCTCGATGGAACAAAGCGCGCTCTTACCCCAGACATATTGGTTATCGCTGATAAAAAAGAGGCTGTCGCTGTTGCTGGAATCATGGGTGGTCTGGATTCCGAAGTTATGGACAAAACTGACACTATCCTCCTGGAGTCGGCGAATTTTAACCAAGCCGCCATTCGTCGAGGCTGTAGCCATCTTCAAGTTCAAAGCGAGGCCTCGATTCGTTTTGATAAAGGACTTAATAGCGAGCTTCCGCTACTACCATTGAAACGGGCAACTCAACTGCTACTGGAGCTAGCCGGTGGCAAAGCAGCCAAGGGCATAATTGATGTTTATCCCGGGAAATCAGAACCAAAGCCTATATTGCTTACCGCCCGGGAGGTGGAGCGCCTTTCAGGCTTGAAGGTCAACATT
>DATKVL010000223.1:0-2476 GCA_035530115.1 Dehalococcoidia bacterium
CCCCGCCTAAGACCACTAGTGAGGTTGTTAAGACCAGCGTAGGGCCAATCAGCATCCCTACCATGTAGAGGCTTAGTTGCGAGAGTGAATAGATCTCGTCCGTCGATGACGGTTTTTGGTGAATAGGGTTTCTTGTTCCAGAGAACTGTTGAGGTGATTGCCTCATAATCTTTTGCTATTAACGCCTCGTTGGCGTCTTTGTAACTATCAAGTCGAGCAATAAACAGGCGATCATGAGGAAACAAACTGGCACAGTCTTGTGCTGCTTGCTGCCCCGCTTCATCCGAGTCAAAGAAGAGAACGATACTATCGAACCCCATGACCCATTTGAGCTGATGCTGTAATGCTTTCTTGGCTGCTGCTGCGCCATTGGGAAGGCTAACAACAGGCCAAGAGGGTCGAAGTTGATAGAGACTCAAGCAATCGATTTCGCCCTCGGTGATGACCAACTCCTTACCTCTGCCCCACAATTGTTGGCCAAAGAGAGTGTGGTCTTCATTCTTACCAGTCCACCTAAAGTCCTTATCAGCGTCCCTACTCTTGAAGCCAACCAACTGGCCAGCCTGTGAGTAATAGGGAAACCTTATGGTTTTGGTGTCGTGGTCATACCGAACGTTGAACTTCTTAAGAGTATCTTCCCTAAGGTTTCTACTCTTGAGTGGGATGAAGTCCCCAGTAAAGTCCATCAGTTTATTTTGTTTGTGGTGATTGGTGGTAGTGGATTCTTCCCCATGTTCGTAGTGTTGGCAAGAAAAGCAATGCGCGTGTCCGTCAGTATAACGAGCAAGCGCATCACTACTACCACAACTAGGACATGGTTCGTGCCTAAGAAACTCGCTCTCGGAGAGCATTTCGGATTGCATCAGCAGCGTTAGTCATAGAAGCGTGGTACGCCATCCAATCTTCAAGTTCATCGAAGATCATCTTGGCTACATCCTCAGCGGTAATAGTACCGTCGTGGACATAATCAGTACATTCAACCAAGGTGTCAGCAAAATACTGACCAAGGCCCGTAATGATTTCAGCTTTTGTTTTCATCGAACCAATCAAGTGGAATTGCGTGGCTGGGTGCCCACAAGAAACCATTTCTGTCTGCCCACTTAGCGTAGGTAGTCTTACTGGTCTTTGTGAGCGTGTTGTAAGGGGCCTGAAAGACAAGGCGTATGTCAAGGTGAGGGTGCTGCTTTTTAACAGCTAACATCTTGCGACGATCCTCTGGCTTGAAATACCCCTTGGCTTCCAATATAACTCCATTGGGAAAAATGAAGTCCGGCGTATAAACAGCCGACAAGGTGTAACTTAACCCAAGGGTTTCATACTCAAACTGGTGCCCATTCAGTTCGAACCACCGTGCCAGCTTCTCTTCGAGGCGGCTACGGTAAGCAGGCATTAGAAGGGAACGTCGTCCACATCATAGTCTGCTGGGCCGTCGCCTGGATCTACAGACGGTTCAAAGCTGGGGCTACCAGTCTTAAAGCCTTCTGTTTTACCAAACAAAGCTGCCACCTCAGTTTCATCCATGCCGCCGCTATCAGAACCGCCACAGCTGACCATCTTGATGATCTGAGCGCCACGTACCTTGAGCGAACAGCCAACCTTTGCTCCAAAGACATAGGGCCTCAGGTCAATGATCAGCTTAACAACAGTACCCTTCCATACTTGGGCAGTAAGGTCAACAGGCACACCATCGGTGTCTACCCAGGGGAACATAGGGCTGTTGCTATCTCCACCATAGGAGACCTTGACGAGGCCACTCTCGTCCCACTTGGGAAGTTCAGCGGAGAACCGCTTGCCACCCATCTTGTTCTTACCCCATTCCAGGGCTTGTTCATAGACAGCATCAAACTTAGGCAGCTCCTCTTCAGGAATGCGGAAGCCAATGGTGCAGTTATTGAATTTACCGGCAGGAATAAGGGCGTTGATGTACCCTTCCAGGGTGGTGGTGATTACAAAGCGTCCGTCAGACATTGGTGGTAAGTAGTTCGTGGTTAGCGTAAAGGGAAAGATGATCCATTAGGTTATCATCCAGTAGAAGATCAAGTTTGGTTGCTAAGTATTGAACATACTCAGGTACCCAAGCAAGACCATATTCAACGTTGATTTGTTTTGCCAGCTCCAACGCATAAGCATCGTTAGGAATGACAAGATCCATCAACATTGTTTCGGTGGTTGCTTCAGGCAAGGATCTCCTCCACGGTGGAGTAAGCCTCATCGTAGGTTTCAAGGCATTCCATCGCATTACCACCACCTTCTGTTGCTTGAACAAGAAAGGCGCATTCGGCAAAGGTGCGACAAATGAATTCCTCAAAGCTTTCATCGGGCTCAGGTAGAGCCACATTTTGAGCTGCCCACTCCTCTTCGTAGTTTTCTACAACCGAGACGTGGATGCCGAGCTTTTCAGCAATTGTGATCGTGGAAAAAGACATTAGCAAAAGAAGTAAGCGGATTCCTGGACATCATTGATGTCAAGGGTATT
>DATKVL010000224.1:0-5862 GCA_035530115.1 Dehalococcoidia bacterium
CCGCCACCGCTAACGCCACCATCATGCCCCCTCCCTGCCCCCCGCATGCGGGGGGATCGGGGGGTCTGGCAACCCCACTCCCATCTCGTCCAACAGCCGTGGCAGCAGACCTGTCAAGACCGCCTCCCCTAGCATGCACACCAGCCAGTCGCGCGGATACGCACACTCCGTGCCCCACTCGTGCCCGCACGTCAGGGCGCGATCCACCCACAGCCCGAACCCTGCCTTCCGTGCATGCTGCGCGAACCAGAAGTCCTCCCCCCAGCCTCCCGGTCCCACGCCCTCGAACCACGGCTGCTTCAGGGTCTCGAACACCCGCCGGTGCACCAACGTACAACCCATTCCCAGCACGTCCACCGCGTACATCGCATCGTCCGGCGCCGGGTCCAGCAGCACTGGTTTCCTGACCAGCACCTGTGGATGTGCCATCACCCACCGCAGGGTATCCCAATCCCGCCTGGTGAACACCTCCCGCCCGTTCTCCAGCACCTTCTCGATTCCCCGGTGGATTCCCATCACCGGCAGCATCCTCCGTGTCGCGATCATCGGCGCCACCATATCCACCTGCCGGCCTGCCAACCGCGCCAAGGTCTGGCTATGCAGCACCTGATCACTGTCCACGAACAGCAAGTACTCACACTTCGTTCCCAGGAACTCCATCGCACACGCCTCGCGTGCCTGATCCACCGGGAGACCTTCCTGCCTGATCACCAGCAGGCCACCTCGCGGCTTCACCAGCCCCATCATCATATCCAGGAACGGCCCACTGAACGGCCGTGTGTGCACGATGGCCAGCGCAAATCTCATCCTCCACCTCCCTCCCCCCTGGCCCCCCGCATGCGGGGGGAGCGGGGGGTGCGGGCTCGTGGCATCTGTAGCCACGAGCCCGCACCCGTTCCGCTCGACGGGTCCTAGAACCCGTGAGTCACTACCCCGATCTGCACCGGGCCGAAGCAGTTGCTGCCGCTCGAATTGGTCGTAGATGCCGACCGCACGTAGCGCCGCTGCGTCGCGAACCGAATCGAGTACTCGCCCACCGCATCGATCGTCTCGCTCTGCGCGATCGTCTCGTACGTAGCGTCGTCGTCCGACGCCTGCACCTCCACGATCAACTCGTCGCCTGCCCCGCATTCCGGGACGACCACCTTGACCGTCATCCCGTCCGCTGGCGTTTGCCGGAGGTCGAGCGCGTCACTCCACTCGTCGCCCTCCATATCCTCGTCGTCCGCGTCGCGGAACATCAGCAGATCGTCAAACGCCGTTCCTGAAAACCGTGTCGTCTTAGCCATCTTCATCCTCCTGGCTTGCTATCGTCATCCTGCCGGCCTACGTCCAGTCCGTGGCGGGTTGCAGATTGTACATCCGCGCTGCGTAGTACGACCCGAACCCCGCCAGCCCCACCCACCAGTCGATCCGCAGCCGCTTGACCGGCTTGGCCTCCAACTCGTGAGCGTCGCCCCCCACCCAGTACGCCTCGAGCGCATCCAACTGGATCCCGATCAGCCCGTCGTCCGTCCCAAACTTGACCGCGTACACGCTCGTGGTATCGTCCCCCCCGTCGCCCGGGTCCTCGGTGTTGGTGATGATCTCCGTCGCCTGGTCCCGCTGCAGCCCCACGTCCACGATCGGCTTGCCCCCAAACGTGTAGATCGTCCGGTCGAACTGGTCCTGCGAGGTGTCCAGCAACCCCACCCGCCGCAGCACCCGCCCCACACCCAGCCGCATATCGAAGTTGCAAAGGTACGCGTCGGCCCCTCCCACCAGCTCGTTCAGCCGGTGGAGGCCATCCAGGAACGCGTGCTCGGCGTCATCCGAGGCGGTCACGTCGTAGGGCGTCCCCGCCGTGCCCAGCGCGAAGAGCTGCCGCGCCGGCAAGTTCGCCACCCGGTACTCCAGTCCATAGAAACCATCGGCGTCGAGCGTCGGCGATCCCTGGATAAAGTACTGGTTGAACACGAACGCCGTCGCCTTCGTCTTCATCGCCGTCTGCGTCACGCCCGGGTCCTCGATGTAGTTGCTGACCTTGTCGAATACCCGGTCGATGTCCACGTCACCCCCGAGCCCCTTCACGCTCTCCACGATCTGCTCGGTCGTACCCGATCCCTCACCGTACCCGTCGTTGATCTTCCGGAACGCCGCCTCTGGCAGCCCCTGCCAACGAATGGCAATGCTGTCGAGCGCGCCCACGTTCTCGAACGGAACCAGCGCCAGAATATCGCTGTACCGGATCAGGTTCATGAGGATCCCCTTGCGCAGCGGATCCGTCATCTGCTTTGCCGCATCATTCAGTGTTACGGCCATCTCATATATCCTCCTGGCTTATGTGCCGCCTCCCCTCCTGGTCCCCCGCATTGCGATCTTCAGCAGCTCCTTCGGATCCGTGATGTCCGCAATTGGGTTGTCCTGCCTGGAAGACGGCGCACCTGTGCCTGTATTGACCCGCGTGACCCCGGCCTCCTGCAACGCCTGCTGTCTCGCTGCCTGCGTCGCTCCGGTCACCGCGGTCCGCTGGTCCTCCGTTATCACCTGTGCTTGCAGCCCCTTCAGCTTCGCCGCGCTCGTCGCCAGCCGCACCAACCCGGCCGCCGATGGCTCATCTCCCCAGTCCAGTCCCGGCGTGTTCGGCTCGATCCCCAACTCCTCCAGCAGCGCCTGCGCCTGGGCCACGTATCCCTCGCGCTCGCTCATCGCTGCCTCGCGTTGGCGTGCTTCCGCCTGCACCCGTTCCAACTGAGCCTGGTAGTACTGTGCCACCTGCTCCGGGTCCGCGTCTCTCAACTGCACCTGCGCTATCTGCTGCTGCATCTCCTCCGCCTGTCGCCGTGCTTCTGCTAGCTGCTGCTCCAACTCCCTCTTGCGGCTGTCGTAAGCAGCCTGGTATCGCCGGAACTCTTCCGACTTCGACAGGTCTATCTTCTCCGCCGGGGCTATCGGTTGCGGAGTCTCGGCTGTCGGCTGCTGGCCGGCAACGGCACCCTCGCCTGTCGCCTGCCCTGCGCCAACTCCTGCACCCTGCTTTTTTTCCAACTCCTCGGTCATCTCATCCTCACTTCCTACGCGCTCCAGCAAGCCTTCTGACAGTAAAGCTCCCTAAGTTGAGGCTCGCGCCCCTATTCGATTGTAGGAAAGCCTCCTGGAGCGTCGTAGCCTACTATGCCGACCCTCGCGCCTTGCGACGCTGGGCCTCCACTCGCTTCCGCCGCATCCGCAGCGCCTTGCTGATCATAGCGTATGTGCCCTGCGAAATGTAGTATGCGAGGAATCCCAGACGGATCGCCATCACGACGCCGTCCTTGCCACACACCGGGGGCTTCACGCCCAGACTCAGCCCGAGGCAGCCCAACCCGACGAGGGCCAGCGGGATCACCAAGCAGCCGACCAGAAACACCAGCCGCTTCCAGGTATCCTCCACCGTCTCCCACTTCTTCGCCAGCCCGGGCACCACCTCCAGCAGCAGCGAGATGATCCCGGCCATCACCGCGGCGATGATCCCCGCCGTCAGCTCCGGGTCTCCCTCCTGCTGCGCCTGTGCTGCCACCACTGGCCCCCCCTCGATCCCCACCGCATGCGGGGGGGCAGGGGGGGTGAGGGGCGAGACCGTAGGCTCCGGCCCCTCGCACCCGACCAGCACCAGGATAGCCAACAGGACCACCACCGTCAACACGCCTTTCCTCAACATCTCGAGCTCCTTTCCGTAAGTGTATCGAACCTGATATACTTCCGCCGTCCGCCGTCTGCGGTCAGCGGTCACTCCCTCTACTCAGCAGCCCCGCCACCCAATTCCCCAGCCGGTGCACCATATCCCCCAGCTCGGCGCTCTCCTCCAGATACTCCTCCGCCCGCGCGATGTGCTTCTGCGCTCGCTCCACCCGCTCCGCCACCCCCGCCCTGTCCGGCTGCTTCTGCTGTTGATCCTTCCTCTCCTCGCTCATCCCCTACATTCCCCCATATCCATCCGCGTTCATCTGCGTTCGTCTGCGTTCATCCGCGTTCCCATCCCCTAATACTTCGTGCGCCACTTCCCGATCACCCAAGGGACTCCCCTCGCCCGGTACGGCTCCGCGTATGCCTTCTTCGGGCCCCACGGCGACACCCTCTCCATGAACACCTTCGGCGTCCACTGCGCCTGCTTCTCGAATGCCCACGGTACCAGCCCCTTCTTCTTCCCCTTCTTCCCCTTCTTGTAGTACCGAGGCCGCGGCACGTACGCCGCCCGCGCCTTCTTCCCCCCCGCCGCGTACCCACCCCCGCCCGCTCCCAGCGCCGTCCCCTGATAAAAGTACGCCCACAGTTAGTGGCCCCGCTGCTCCCCCCACGCATCCCGCAAATCAAAGTACTGCCCGATCTCCGGATGCTTCAGCTTGAACGTCTTCCGCTCTCCGGAGGACAGCGCATAATACCGGTCCAACAAATCCTGCACGTTCTCCCCCACCTGCTCCTTGACCGCCTGATTGAATGCATCGTTCTGCTGCCGCGCCTCCGTCCAGTCCGCCGTTGTCAGCCACTTGTCCGGGTCCTCGTTCTCTGCCCGCCACCCCTCCAGCCACTCCAACGCCTTCTGATACTGCTCCGCCGTCGCCGTCCCGCGCGTCTCCGCATCGAGCGCCAACTGTACCAGCGTATTCTCCCGCGCCCCCTGCCCCATCTTCCCCGGCGGAAGTCGATCATTCAGGAAATCCCAGAACGCCGAGGAGGCCTCCGCCAGCGCCCGCTCCTCCGCTGGCTTGCGCATCGTCGTCGCCTCCGCCACCCCCGGGAACGTCATCCCCTTCACTGCTGCCCTCAGCTCGTCCGCCGACCACCGGCCCGGGTACATCTGCTCGATCCGCCCCACCAGGTCGCCCGCCCGCACCGACCCCGCCCCCTCCACGTACCGCTCGTACGCCTCCCCCTTATCCTCCCCGCCCTCCACCGCCCGGTTGTACGCCTCCCAGGCCGGGCGATAGACCGTCTCCTCCCACACCCGCTGCGCCGCCTGCCGTGGCCGGTCGTTCCTGCGCCAGTATTGCTGCACCGCTGCCTGATCCACCCCCGCCAGCAACTCCGCCGGCGTCGTCCCCATCTTCTCGGAGATCGCCGTCAGCGCCGGGTTGTCCCCCATCCGAGCGGGCAACTCCTGGAAGAAGGAAGCCACCGCCGCGTTGTACGCATCATAGTCCGGCTCGCCGTTCTCATCTGCGAACTGCGCCACCCGGGGCATCGCCCCGCTCACCGCCCCCAGCACCTCCTGGCCGCGGATTGCCTGCGCTTCCTCCGGCCTGGCCCCGTAGATGGACCGCGGCTGGTACCCCGCCCCCTCCTCCGCCTGCTCCGTCAGCCCCATCGTATCGCGCAGTTGCTCTAACTGCGCGCGCTGCTGATCCTGCAGCTCCTGGATGCCCGCCCGGTTCCACGGCTCGCGCTGCGCCAGATCGTCAATCTCCTGCGCGTACTCCCCCTGGATGCGATCCCGCTGCGTCCGGTACTCGTTGTACCGCGCCTGCATCCCCGGCGTCGTCCCCTCGAACTCTGCCGCCCCGGGTAGCGCGCTGCCGGCCAGCCGCCGCGGTACCGTCTCCGGGTGCGCCGCCCGCCATTCCTCCAGCGCTGCCCGGCTGCCTCTCCCCGTCAACGGCGAGTACTGTGCCCCCCGCTGCTCCCGCTCCAACTCCAACTGCCGTCGCTCTCCCGAGGGGAACATCGCCAGCGTCACCCCACCCACGAACGACGACCCCGCCCGCAACCCCCGCTCCAACCCCGCCCGTTGCACCGCCGTCTGCAGCAACGTCTGCGCCTGCAGCACCTGCGGCTCCGTCCACCCCTGGTCCCGTGCGATCCTCAGTACTGCATCGCTGGCCACCGGTGGGCCTGCCCGCCCGCCTT
>DATKVL010000225.1:0-7070 GCA_035530115.1 Dehalococcoidia bacterium
GTGATCGAAGGCATCTTCTAATTCATCCAACGTCATGCGAGCGGGAGGCGTCTCCATCAGATGCTCTTCATAGGTCAGCGGTCTTTTGTATGAAGCCGGTCTAGTTGCCATCTCGTCCGACATTTCCGCAAGACGACGGAAAGCCGTAGCAGGATCTTGCAAATCCTCCGGGCTAAGACCCATCTCAGCTAGAATCTTTTTTAGCTCAGTTGCAGTACTACCCATCTGCACTGTTACATCGGGCTCATATGGAACTTGACGTGTTCCTTGGCTAGGAGGGATCAGTCCGTCTCCGTCAAGCTGCTCCAAGAAAATCTCGAAATCTTCAGGAGAAAGAGCCTCTCGAGCGACATCTGACAAATCTTGAAGTTCGTCCACTCCTACATTGCCTGTTTTCGTCAGATTCTGCAGGTGTTCTTGGAAGCTACGCAGACGATTGCCTTCTGGTGCTCGCTGTCCTCCACGAATCTGCGTGACACTTGCCTTAGGAGGGGGAGGAGGTGCAGGAGGAAATAGATCCTCTAGTTTCGGACGAGAAACATAAGCGTTAGAAAATCCCCCTGTGTTGTAGATGCTGGCCAGTTCTTTAGCCAGAACCATTGAATCAAGATCGCCAAAGCCAGGGCCGATGTTATCAACAATCTGCTCTTTGCCATCCTTCTTAACACCAATGATGTCAACTCGATCAGGATACTGCTTGGTGTAGAAGCTATCAAATCCTTCAGGAATCTCAATGTCTGGGCTCTTGACTTTCCCCTGGCGTTTAGCGAAGGCCTCTTGAGCTTGAACTAACGCTCCTCTGATGCTCTTGTCAATCGGTCCACCACCAGCCTTTCTCATTCTTGAATCTGGGTCACGTTGGTCAGCTTTGTAGCCTCCAATTGGCGCGTCTAGGTCTGGGTCAACTTCAGGAACATACTTGCTTGATTGGGGACCACGATCAAATTGGGCGCCAAGCATCTTGCTAAAATCTTCGTCACTCAGCTGGAGAATATCTTGAAGCTGCTTCAGATACTCCAACGCCTTATCCGCGTCTCCTGCTTTAGCCGCTTCCATCGCAGCTTCATGTAAGCCGGGTCCTTTCTGATATTGTTTCAAGCCTTTCCGAATCAGACCCCCTCCTGCCTTCTCAACTTTAGAACCCACCAGTTCCGCAAATTCGGCTCGATTAGTCGGAACAGTATGAGCATCCTCATCCCATATATTACGACGCATATCAAATTCATCTATCTCACCAAGCATATCCTCAATCTGATGATAGTCAGTATATCTTTGGTCTCCGATATTCTGATAGGCATCAATGCGACCAATATCATCTTCAATTGAGCCAGTGACGTCCTCGAGGAAATTTCTAAAATATCTCTCATCAAAAGGATCCATAGACTTTGAATAATCGAGGTTTTGAATTCTCTGTAATGTTTGAAGCTCATCATCCAAAACCATCGGAAATTCATCAATGTCAGGATTTCTACTGGCTAGATCATCCGTGAGATCATTAATGTACTTCTTGATATACCTATTGACAACATCCCAATCCTCTTTCGGAAACCAGCTCTTAGATATGGTCGGTCTACGATGCAAAGCCTTTTTGACTGCGGCAATAGGAACCTCGGGAAGTCCCTGCTTAACGGCTGCCTTCCCTAGACCAGCTGCTCCTGCTCCTGCCGCCAACGCGCCTGCGCCTAATCCTTTTAAGAGATCGCGTCTCGAGATTTTGCCGCCTTTCGCCTTGCGGATCCTACCGCCACGCCTCTTGACACGTTTGAGAGTTGTTGTAGGATCTACTAATTTTCCACCAACCACGCTCGGATAGTACTGCACCGTACTAAATGGCTCTCCCTCTGGCACAGTAGGATCTCGCAATATGATCTTACCACTTGAGTTTCCACCATGCTCAGTCTCGTTGTAGCGAGAGATAGAATCGAAGAGATATTCTTCGCCTTTTCCAGTAGTAACTTTGTCGCCAGGCTGAATGATCTTACCGTCAATCATCAGCTTCTGTCGCTTCAGAAGTTTTTTAAGTGCGCCTCCACCGGCCATTACTCTGCTCCTGCTCCGAGAAGTTGTCTAATCTCCTCAATCTGTTCATCGGTGATAGTGTCGTCTTCTTCTTCAGCACCTACTCGAGAAGCACCAGCCAATGCTGCTCCAACTCCAGCACCTACCATTGCCGCTCTGCCGCGTCTCCTCTGGCGAGTCTTGGCGTAGTCACGACCGTATTCAAGCTTGGGCCCATACTTCTCGAGTTCCTTGACATCTCTCGTCATCAGAATTTGAACAATCTCATCTGACTCTTTCTCAGTCAGTCCCTTAGCGCTACGGCCACCCCATCCGAGAGTCCGAAGAGCCCACATGATAGGACCTCTCGCCATCATATCTTTGGCAGCAGTAAGAGGATCATCTATGTTGAGCACATCTCCAATCTGCCTACGAGTTCTACCCGACTCAGATTTGGAGATTAGCTTCTTGCCTTTCTCATACAGATCAAGCTCACGTTCCATTGCCGCTTCAAAGATGCGGTACTCAGAAGGCTTATTGAACAACAGCTGTAGTCGGCGTCTCATATCTGGACTGCCAATGACTCTTCGAGCGGTTGAGATATCGCTAGTAGGACCATAGATAACATCGTAAAGATGTTGAGCAACGCCTGTCTTCATTGCATCAACTTCCGAGCGACTCATCGTCTGCATCATTTCACGAGCTTCTTCTGGAGGCATCCGATGAAATTGCGTGCGACCTGTGTCAAGAGCCTCGAGAACTTCTAGATCTCCTTTGTATTGCGCACGAGCCTTTTGATAAGTACCCGTGACGTTCTCGGGATCATCAAGCCAGCTTACGAGTTTCTTCCTCTGGTCTCGCATCAATTTTCCGAGAGGTGTATGACCCATCGCTTCTTCTTTGCGTATCATTTGATCCCAACCGCGCTTCAGTTGGTCGAGGAACTCCAGAGAAGGACGTTGAACAATTCCTACTGCATTCTCTCGGCCAATCGGCTTACCAGCCAACTCCATGAAGTCTAGAGCATATTCTACAGCTTCTACTCCATACTTCCCTTGAACCAGATCAGCATAGAACGGAGGCATCTGCACAGAAGGATTCTCTTTGTAAGCCTGCTTGTAAAGCGGACTTGCACGAGTATAGAGCCGCTCGGTCATCTTTCCCTCAGTCGCATAAAACTCGGGAGTCTTCAGTCCTTTCTCAACTTGACGTCCTACACGCTGTTTGGATCCCTCATGACGAGTTTCCAATTCTTCGAGAGCCAATGCGCCAATGTCTCCTGAACCCATGATGGCGCGAGCGCCGAGTTCGCGAGTAATAGGACCAGACTTGTCAATAGCACGCTCAGGAACTCCCATTCTACGACCACGCTTCACTTCAGCAATCATCTCATCAGGTTCAACTCCACCCGCTTCCATTGAGGTGCCAATCAGTTGTTCGCTACGTGGTGGACGTTCAAGTTCATTGTACATCTCGTAGAGCTTCGTGCCAGCAGCTTCAGTACCCAAACCAATACCGGCTCCAGCCAATGCTCCAGCACCAGTCACGCCTACATCAACAGGAGTTCCACTAAAGAAGCTTTCTTCTTCAACCTCTGAGAATTCCTCCGCATCGGCCTCACCAAAATCAATGATGTCCTCAGCTTCACCACCTTCTTGATAGCCTACTCGACCGCCTCCCGCGAAATTGCCCATGGGTTTTGCATCTCCTGAAGTCGGAGGCCAGCTAGTGAATTCAACTTCTTCAATAGCGTCCATAGGATCTTGAGCATCCATGTCGTAGAGGAAAGTCCATTCTTCTCCTTTAGTATCGACAGTTCGCACAGCATACATACTCCGATTTCGAGGATCACGAACGACCTCCATGTCTGTAAAGTTCTTGCCGCTGTATTCTTCAGCATCAATCAAAATCTTCTTTTGAATTCCTCCGGTCTTTGGCTTCCTGGGGTCGATCTTTAGAACGGGTTCTCCACGAGCTTCGGCCAAACCTGCTTCAAAGTTTTTGCCAGAACCAGAAGCCGCCTCAAGATACTGTCCTCCCAAAGGCTTATTGCCACCTACCGGGTTAGTCCGATAGAATTCCTCCATCTCTGAGAGCTCACTAGGATTCGATTCTCCAGCTTGAGCTTTCAACTGAGCCAGAGCTTCTTCCAGTCCTTTCTTGACGCCACCGCCTCCCGCGTATTGAACACGACCTCCTTCAGCCTTTGCCTCTTCTTCAGGATCAAATCCGCCACCAGTCTCCTGATAGTACTCCATCATCTCCTTTTGATTCCAATCTCGAGGAAAGAGTACGACATTCTTATCTGGCATGCGAATCTTACGCAGAACCGGCTCATCGGGAATGAAGTCATCAAGAGTCCAAGACGTCTTACCGTCATAACCAGCCATAGTCGCATGATCCTGGAACCACTCCATAGCTCGCTGTTTCTCAGCTGCGCCTAATTTGATGTTTTGCAGCAGTCGGAAAGCACGATCACGATTGGTCTTCTCTTTCAAGCGAGGATTGAAGGTTCTCTCCAATAACATCTCGCCTTCTCTTTGTCCGAACTGACCACCGAGAATTGCCTTCAATGATCGTTGAGCGACTGTCTCGATGGTTTCTTGAACATTTGCACTCTCCGGAAAGAAGACGTCTCGAGCCATCTTCGGCATGAGCCCCATCCAAGGACCGCTGATGTTTAGATCTGGATTCTCGAGTTCGCTAATGGCCAGGTCGAGGTTAGCCATCTGGAATTGAACGTCTTGCTGACCACCTGAAGCCCACTTTTGATATTCTGTCGCCATGACCTGATCAAGCTTCTTGATTGAAGGAAGATTCGTGACAGAAGTAGGTGCTCCAGGAGTAGGCTTACCAAGTTGCGTCAATGCACGTCCTGCAAGATCAGTCTGCTGCTTGCGACGCATCTCTTGTAATTTGAATTCGTTCATCAGCGTGTTCTGATCAACCTCAGTCATCTGCTGCTGAAGAGCCAAAGCATCCTGGTCCTGCTTTCTGCGGAAAAGATTCTCTTTTTCGACTTCAGGTCCGAGAGCTCCCGCGACATTTCCAATGGTCTCACCAAATTGACCCGTTTTGGTAGGAGCACCAAAAGCGGCAGCCGCTGCTAGCCATTTCGCACGAGGATCATACTTCTCAGCTAGAATCCTTTCACGTGCCTGTGATAGAGCAGCCCGTGATTCTTCAGCAGTCTCACGAAATTTCTCGAGAAGCTCCTCCTCAGACGTAAAGTCGTAGGATTGATATTGGTCGAGAATTTCTCGAGCATAGCGCTGAGCTTCGGGAGTTCCTTGGTTCATTACCGCAAAGATACTGGCCAGACCTCCCATTGGATCTGGCTGTTGCTCTTCGGCTTCACCGCCTTCTTGATATCTCTGTTTCATATTAAGTCTGCCCTGGATTGGGATTTGATAGACCACGATAGGTTGAGTAGAGAGAAGCGATCTGAGACAGAGGTGAAGGACCATAAGAACTTGCCGGTCCTACCTCTGTCCGATCTGTTACTGTTGAATGTGGCATTCCGCGAATAATCTCAGACATCCAGTTGATATTCTCACGTGGATAGTTCTGTTGCCGTAAGAAATCTTGGTAAGCAAGATCGAGACTTCCTTGACCCATCTGCTGTTGCGCTGCTCCCACGGCTTCGAGAGAAGCGGCATCTCCTGCTCCGAGTCCTCGTAGTTCAGAACCAATGTCTCCCATCTGAGCGCCAGCTGCCAACTGAAGTTCGCCTGTTTGACCCGCGAGATTGCCGGTCATCTGACCTGCTAGCAATTGACGCTGTTGATCCGCTCCGAAGAGTTCTCCTGCTTGACCATACGCTTGAGACAGAGCGCCGAGCTGCTGTCCTTGTAATCCTTCCGCAACATCTCGAGCGGCTCGAGTTCCAATCTCGGCCATTCGATCACCGCCAAATGAGCCTGAGCCAACGAACATGTCTTGAACGCCTGGAATGACGTTCTCATACAGATTTCGATTAGAGAGTTCTTGTTGACGATTCAATACATTTTGAATGTATGGATCCATGTACTGACCAACTTGCCCAGGGAAGCTTTGAGATCCTCCCTCGATATATGGTTGAGCAGCAGCCAAGGGATTCTGATTTCCTCCAGCTTCAGTCATCCCAGTGGCGTAGTCATAATAAGGTTGATGACTTCCGACATTTTGACGAGTCATGTCAAAGGCTGACATTTGATCAGGAGTGAATCCCGCGATGCGTGGACCGCCATACTCCTGATAAGGCTCAGCAGCAATTACGTTAGCACGACCAATCAATCCTTGAGTGTAGTCAGAAAGCCACTTCGGAATGTTCTCAACCGTCTGTCCATAAGTGTTAACCGCTGCAGGCGGTCTACCCTCGAACAGGAAATCTAGTACGCCACCAGGCATTATCTTTCTCCCAAGTTACGTGCCGCTTCCGCAATTGCAAAAGCAGTTCGTTTGTTCTTTGCTCGGCCACCTCTTGCTCTTCGTTGACGTGGTATCTTTCCGCCGGTCTTCATGTATTCCATCGGCCTCTTAGCATTGTCGCTGAATTGACCTTTAGCTAGACCAGCTCCTTTATGCGACCTTAGTTCTTCGCGCATCTCGTCCAGACGACGAGCGCCTTCATCGTTCGAGCCATCTCCAAGAAGAGCGACTGTCTCAGCGTCCATCACGTACTCGCCATCTGACAGCAACGCTTCAATAGTATCATCACGGCCTGATCCATTTCCTTTGGAATGACCACCTCCCTGCTGATAGCCTCCCATCGCATTGCCTCGAGGTCCATTGTTACGAACTTGTTCTTGAAGTTGTTGCAGCAGCCGAGTAACCACACTTTGAGGATCTTCGATGCCATTCGAGCCGCCCATTCCCAAGATTCCTAATTCTTGCTCTGACCAAGAAGGCGCGTAGTCCGCAATAGGCGTCATTGGAGCAGGAGCTCCGCGACTTCTACGACCACTTCCCCCTCTGTGTCCACCTCCTTGACTACCTGACGTGCCAGGCAGAGGTTGACCCATACCCGAAGGAACCGCAGCACCGAGACTATTGTTGCCGAAGAATTGAGCCTCAGCTTGTTGAGGTGCACC
>DATKVL010000226.1:0-4205 GCA_035530115.1 Dehalococcoidia bacterium
AGCTAGTATACCTCTATCGGCAAGCAATGTCCAGCCACTTGAGGTTTTTCTTATTGCGGGCACATCATTTTTTGTTATTGCGAGCACCGATTTGTCGGGGCGTGGCAATCTCATTACCATTCCACGAGATTGCTTCGTCTGACTTCGTCAGCCTCGCAATAACAAGGGGCTGCTGGTAAAAAAGAACGCTGACCCGGGGCACCACCAGGTCTATCAATGGGCTACTGACCTTGCTCCGGTTGTTCTCTACTCAGGCGTGTGGTGGTCGATTACATTCTGCGGTATTACGAGGGCCACCGTGCCGGAGTACTCAAAGTTCCAGCAGCCGTACTGGTCAGTCAACGCCTCGTCGTAGTCGTCTCCGAAATCTATTGGCCAGACGCCCACCTTCTTCCACTGACCAGCCTCGTCGTCCCATTGCCACTGGACGCCAACGCCGGTCAAGAGGCCAGGACCATAGGCCAAGTCATGAGTAGTATGTGCTGGCATCGTCCAGTCCTTCGTGTCATACGTATACGTATAGTTATAGCTATCAAGATCATACAACGAGCGTACTTGGGCTTCGGTGAGTGCTGGCTTCCCGGCTGCCGTGGTTCCCGGCCTGGGATAATAGGTGGTCAAGCCAGTTGTGGTCACCTGGACGTTTGCCGGATCTTCCATCCATTGAATAATGTCATCAGCCCACGCGTATGCAACTCCATCCTCCGCATCGTACCACGCCACCGCTTCGATGGCCGCTTTCAGACCAAAAAGAGCATCATAGGTAGCCGCGGTATTGAGTGGGTACTCTCCTGAGGTAAAGGTCATGAACGCGTCAAGGAAAGCTGCCGTCTTCTCGGTCTGCTCTAGACCCTCTGCCCAGGCATCCAGTATAACCTCATAAGCACAAGGCGGGGGACTCTCTTCATTGTCAAGGGCTCCCCAAGGGGACTTGAGTTGAGCAAGTACGTTAATGCCTACCGACATAGCATGCAGATATGTCCCTTGCATGGCTTGCAGCACCCCGCAATAGGCAACGCCAGCATCCGCGGAGAATACAGGGATGATAAACTGGGGATCTAAGCCTGCTATCGAGGTCAGTTTATTCTGCATTTCTACCGTGCTTCCAGTTGCATCTACCCAATATGGGGTGTGGACAAGATTCACGTTTATACCCTTTAGCAGTTCCGTGATAACTACTACTTGCTCATAGGCCCATGCCAAATTCTCAGCGACTATGGTGGCATTCAGCGCATAATCAGCTGCTACTCCCATTTCCTCTCTGAGTTTTATTGCGACCGCTCCCAGTGTTCTTACAACGCTCTGGCCAAAAAAATACTCATTGTACGGCGTGCCCTTAAACCAGCACCGGTAGCCCGCGTAATCGTTGACTACGCTGTGTTGTAGCGTCTCTGCGGCAGCACCACAGTTGATGAAAATCACCCCTTTCTCCATAGCCACATACCGGTAGACCTCAACGGCTTCTGCCCGGAAACCGCCGAGGATGAAGTCCACGCCGTCTATCGCAGCTGTAAGATTCAATACGCCAGTGAGACCAGTAGGGTCCACGGTTTCTTCACCGGTCTCTATGCGAACCAACTCGAAGATATAGGACACGCCGCCTATGTCTACCCCACCATTGCGGTTGATTGCATCCTGTGCCAGCGTAGCGCCTGCCCACTGCATCGCGCCAGCCGTGTAGTTCAGTTCCCCGGCTACACCGATATTAATCTTCCCATTCTCGAAGACATAGAGTACTGGCTCGAGTTTTTCTTCACCAGTACAGCTAGGCAGAACCAACCCTACCACCAGCAGACTGGCCATAATCAGGAAAACAATTCTTTTCACTGCGTATCAAATTCCTTCTTAGTTTGTAGTTGCTTGATTCATCAGGCTAACCTCTGGTGCTGGAAGAAACCGGTCGACCACCAGTTGCCTCCAGCAAATTAGTCCTTATAATACACTATACCGATAGAATATAGATAGAACCATCTCTTTTCTTGCTTCTGGTCTCCAGATTTTTGTAGTTGCCTGATTTATCAGACCCGGTTGCTAAAAGCTTTGCGTTTTGAGTTGTCATCTTGATTTTTGACCTTTGACTTTTTAATTGTAACAACTAAATGCTAAAATTCCGTTAAGATTTATGGAGATGTGGCAATTTTATAGTGGGCTGGGGGTAGTAGAGGGTTAGATGCGAAGGATATATCTTGACCATGCTGCCACCACGCCAACTCGCCCTGAGGTGGTGAAAGCCATGCTGCCTTATTTTACCGACTCCTTTGGCAATCCTTCGAGCATCCATTCTTATGGACAGGAAGCGAAGGGGGCCGTAGAAGAAGCCAGAACTAAGGTGGCAGAACTTATCGGTGCCCGGAGCGAGGAGATTGTTTTTACCAGCGGAGGAACGGAGGCGGATAATTTCGCCCTGAAGGGCATCGCCTATGCCAATGAAGATAAAGGAAATCACATCATCACTACCTCCATTGAGCACCATGCGGTGCTGGAGGTATGCAAGTTTCTGGGGAGAAGGGGATTAAGGATATCTTACCTGCCGGTGGATAAATATGGCCTGGTTGACCCCCAGGATGTCAGGAAAGCTATTACCGATAAAACCATCCTTATCTCGGTTATGCATGCCAGCAACGAGGTAGGCGCCATAGAGCCTGTGGCAGAGATAGGTACAATTGCCAGAGAGGCCGGGGTCTATTTTCACAGCGATGCCGTGCAAACGGCGGGGCATATCCCGGTGAACGTCGATGAACTTAAGGTGGACTTGCTCTCCATTTCAGCGCATAAGTTATACGGACCTAAAGGAGCAGGGGTGCTGTATGTCAGGAAAGGCACCAAACTAGTTTCCCTTATGCATGGGGGAGAGCATGAAAAGAGGCGCAGGGCCGGTACCGAAAATGTTCCTGCTATCGTGGGGCTGGGCAAGGCGGTGGAGCTTGCCGGGCAGGAGATAGGCAAGGAAGCAGAACGGCTGGCTTATCTTCGGGATAAGCTAATTAAAGGTCTGGGGGAGAAGATTGACAATATCCACTTGAATGGTCATCCCACGAGAAGGCTGCCCAACAATGTCAATGTAAGCGTTGATTTTGTGGAAGGGGAATCTCTGCTTTTGAATCTTGACTTAGAAGGCATCTGTGCTTCTACCGGCTCAGCCTGTAGCTCGGCAAGCCTTGAACCATCCCACGTCCTTCTGGCGCTGGGGCTTCCCCCCGAGCAAGCTCACGGCTCGCTCAGGTTTACCCTGGGACGAGAAAACACGGAGGCAGATATAGAACGAGTCCTGGAGGTCTTGCCCGCAATTGTCGTCAAGCTGAGAGCCATGTCCCCGCTTTCGAAGACCAAAAATAGGAGTGAAATAAATGCCTGATGTTTGGTCACAGTACAGCGAGAAGGTGATGGAGCATTTCAGGAATCCCCGCAATGTCGGGGAGATAGAGAGCCCCGATGGTGTGGGGCATGTCGGGAATCCGGTCTGCGGCGATATCATGGAGCTTTACATTAAGGTAAACGATGGCATCATCGTTGACGCTAAGTTCAAGACCTTCGGCTGTGGAGCCGCCATCGCCACCAGTTCCATCGTCACTGAGATGGTGAAAGGAAAAAGCATAAAAAAGGCTCTGAAAATCTCCAACAAAGCAGTTGCTGAAGCTTTAGATGGGCTGCCGGCGGTCAAGATGCACTGCTCGGTCCTGGCCGAGGAGGCGCTTAAATCGGCGATTGAGGATTACTTAGAACACCAAAAACTGAAGAAGCAGACCTAGCACCGGAATTTCACGCTAGTCCCCAAAGCATGTATCCCCCCTTCGTTTTCCTGTCATTTTATGCATTCTGCTAGACATGTCAGCACTACCCCATTTAAGACTTGTTGACATTCCCCCATATATGAATTATAATTCATATAAACAGAGGTTCATATGGCAGTACTGGAAGACCAAGCAAGATTTTTGAGGTGCATGGGGGAGCCGACAAGGCTCGGGATACTCAAGCTGCTGGCTGAGGGCGAGAGATGCGTTGGTGAACTCGCCAGCGTTCTGAATAAGGAACAATCCCTGATTTCGCATCACCTGAGAGCTCTCAAGGAATGTAATATTGTGAAAGAGAGGCAGGAAGCTCAGAAAGTTTACTACAAGCTTACGGATGCTAGATTAGCCAGGTTAATTATTGATTGCGAAGCTCTAATGAAAGAGCTAGCGCTATGCAAATGTCAGGAGGTGAAT
>DATKVL010000227.1:0-3551 GCA_035530115.1 Dehalococcoidia bacterium
AAGCGTATGATGGCTCTAGTTCGTCGAACCGATGACGGAGGTCGATCTTTGCCCAGTCGTATGGAGGCACCATGATATGCCATGATATATGAACCTCCCATTCCTCAGAGAAGAAAAGATAGTGAGATACAACTAACCATACAGGGCTAACCATAGTGCCATTCCACGCTGTATCACCTGTGATTCCAAGTTCAGGGTGATTCGTTGCCAGCCATGGAACAAATCTATCTAGCAACTCTACTGCATATTCTTGCCTATCGTCTTCGCCTTCCACCACGGCGAAGCTAACAACCTTTTTGTCAGTCGAACTACCTCGGTTTCCAGTGATAGTTACCTTAATAGTTTTTCCAGTGCTTGCTTGTGCCGGTATGACAACTACCTCGGCAACCTGTCCCTCAACTATATCCTGCTGATAAATGACTACGTCTGAGCCAGGAGCCTTAGCTGATATACGGACAGGAAGTTGCCCTTCTTGCCCTTCATCGGTAATTGTCACGAGGAATACGCAGTGCTGTCCGGCAATAGAGTCTCCGTTTAACTGCTCAGGTATCACATTAATGTGAAATTCGGGTGTTGATGGGAGGGTAGCTATGGCTACTATCGCGATGACAACTATAATACAACCTCCGATGATTCCTGCCAGCTTTTTGTTACTCATTCCATTTTCCTTTCACAGTGAAGACTATCAGTCCAATCTTCTAAACTTTCCTCACTGTCTCTTCTATTACTACTACAACGCAGAAGGCCGAAAAAGGTTGCATGTATTCTGGGGACATAATACCTGATTTGTAGCAGGCCTGATTGGTATGGTGTCCCTGACGGATTCAGGACATCTCGGCACCGCTCAGAAGACATATGGATGATATGCCGAATGTCATCCAGGAGACTTCCTACCGGCTTTCTCTAAAGATTGGCTTTGCTGCGGGACGGGCAGAACAATTTCTCTGCCCTTGTTATAATTCTTTTTGCAAACAACTATAGTTACGACATGGAGGAGGGTGCCACACATGAAAGAATCTAAGATCAAAGACGAAGTGGAGGCAGGAAAGAACTCTAAGTCGAGGGATAGACAAGTTGATCAGGAGCCGATGCGCGCTGATCTCAAGGAGGTAGTAGAGAGACATTCTCGGGGCCTTGACGAGCGACGCCCCGAGGCGGTGGCGCGACGGCGAGAGACAAACCAGCGCACGGTTCGTGAAAACATAAAAGACCTCTGCGACGGGCACTTTATCGAATACGGTGCCCTGGCGGTCGCCGCCCAGCGCCAACGTCGAACCATGGAGGACCTCATGAGCAGAACCCCGGCCGATGGGGTGATTGCAGGCATCGGATCGGTCAACGGATCGTTGTTTAGAGAAGACAAGGCCCGCTGCATGATAATAGCCTACGATTATACGGTTCTGGCCGGTACCCAGGGATTTTTTGGTCACAAGAAAAAGGACCGTATGCTGAGATTGGCTCACGAGCAGCGTCTGCCCGTGGTTCTTTTTGCAGAAGGCGGCGGCGGGAGGCCGGGTGACGTCGATGCGGATGGCGTCGTGGTGGCGGGTCTGGACATAGCGACCTTTGCCATGTTTGCAAAATTGAGCGGAAAAGTTCCGCTCGTAGGCATCGTATCGGGCCGATGTTTTGCCGGCAACGCTGTCCTGCTTGGATGTTGTGATGTGATTATTGCAGCCCAAAATGCCAACATTGGGATGGCCGGCCCGGTTATGATCGAAGGCGGTGGACTCGGGGTTTTCAGGCCAGAGGATATCGGGCCTATGAATGTGCAAACGAATAATGGCGTTGTTGACATTGCCGTGGCTGACGACGCAGAAGCGGTCGCAGTTGCCAAGAAATATCTTTCCTATTTTCAGGGAACGATTTCCCGATGGGAGGCCGCCGACCAGCGCCTTCTTCGCCGCATGATTCCGGAGCAACGAAGACACGTTTATGACGTGCGGGCTGTCATAAAAACGATAGCCGATACGGCCTCATTTCTTGAGCTAAGACCCAAATTCGGCCCGGAGATGACTACAGGTTTTATACGCATCGAGGGCAGACCTTTTGGCATTATAGCCAATAACTGCAAACACCAGGCCGGGGCCATTGAAGCGGAAGGCGCGGACAAGGCAGCACGCTTCATGCAACTTTGCAATGCGCATGGCCTGCCGATGGTGTCTCTGGTCGATACTCCGGGATTCATGGTGGGGCCGGACATTGAACGCCGCGCTCAGGTTCGCCACATTTGCCGTATGTTTGTGGTCGGCTCGCATGTAACGGTACCTTTCTTTACAGTTTTTTTGCGCAGGGGATACGGACTGGGAGCGCAGGCTATGGCAAAGGGGGGCTTCCACGAGCCTTTTTTTGCGGTTGCCTGGCCAACCGGAGAATTTGGCGGGATGGGGTTGGAGGGCGCAGTCAGGGCTGGTTTCAAGAAAGAACTTGAGGCAGTGAAAGACCCGCAGGAACGTGAAACACTATACGAGAAACTGGTTGCCCTCGCATATGAGAGAGGGAAAGCCATCAATATGGCCTCTTACCTCGAAATCGACGCGGTTATTGACCCGGCGGATACGCGCAGATGGATTATGGAGGGCTTGAAAGCCGTTCCCGCTGAACGCATCGAGAGAACAGGTCATGATTTTGTTGATACCTGGTAAGAGGGAATCAATTCTGGGGAGATAATACCTGATTTGTAGTAGGCCTAATTGGTATGGTGTCCCTGGAATTCCGGCGCTGAAAGATATCAGAAATACGAGAGAAATTAAGCTGGTCATTAGGGATGGGGAGATTCTAGTCAATAAAATAAATACCTGATGCTGTATTGTTTTTGACTTAGAGAGACGAGTCGAGATGTTAGAAGTGTATTTTTTTATCCTCGGATTAGTGAACAGCGTCTTTCTGATTTTGCTCTTTCTTGTTCGAAAGAACAGACTGGACCTTCTTTATCGATTGGGTTGGGTTTATTTGCTGTTGGCTATTCCTGCAGCCTATGGAATTTTCCTGGTGCAACAGGAAAATGAAACAGTACGATACAGCATCTTTCTTGGGATCTTCCTAGCCTTTTTACTTGTAGAGTGGCTATATGATTACGCATTGAAAATCAATTTTCGAGAGAACTGGAGGAAAAACTGGAAGTGGCTGGTACCCTACCTAGGTCTCTACTATGCGATGAACTATGGATTTGTGGTGATGCCGTGGAAGACTTCCTTGGTGTGGGGGCTCATCATGCTCGGATTATTTATTGTTCAAATAATCGCAAATCTAAGGAGTCACCCCAAAATGAGTGAATGAAGCATTACTTCGGGTATGGTTCAGATATTATGGGGAAATAATACTTAATTTGTGGTAGGCCTGATTGGTATGGTGTCCCTGGAATTCTTCGATTGCCCTTGAAGTTCATTCGAGGAAGAGTAGGAAAGATTAAAAACGTGAACAAGCACATAGTCGTATGCCTTGGTGCTAGTATGGTGCGTGGACAGGTCAGTTACAATTTCGTGAATCTTCTAGATCAACGCATGACTAAGGACGGCTTCCAATTCATTAATGCAGGCGTCGCAGGCGAC
>DATKVL010000228.1:0-1861 GCA_035530115.1 Dehalococcoidia bacterium
CGACGGGAGCACCACTGCGGGCGCTGAGGCTGTTGCGGGCTATGGTGGTACGATAACTTCCGATGGTAATGAACTAAGTCTTATCTCGGATGCAGACGGTTCACGATTCAATATTAACGTTGATATGACAACCACACGTACAACATTTAACCCTAATTATTATCCAATGCTTGAGATAAAATATAATTTGAGCGATATTGGAGATAATGTACTAATTCTTGTGAATTGTACTACTGGCGTATTGACACTTCAATCATACACGACAATCTCCGATACCACTGTAAGATATAATCTGCTCGCAAAAACGGCGGGTGGTTTCTATGGCTTTATTTTTTATGGATATTCATCTCAGACATTGAAAATTGACTACATCAAGGCCTATTCGATAGCGAACTATACCTATACAGGCACAGGAACCTCAACTGATGACGTTCTCTATGTGTCTGATGATACACTGTACTGTTCAGGAACCTCATTCACCAGCATAGTTCTCGACCAGTACCCTGCGTTATCTGTTGATACTGACACATACACTGTGTGGAACGTAACAACATCTTCAGGCACTCCACAGGTCGATTTCTACGTTGCCGCATGGGCAGGCTACTCATCCGAAACGCGAGGAACATTAGCATCCGGTACTCTCACGGATATCAGGCTCAAGTTCACAGCAAGCGCAAATATCGCAACCATCAAGTTCATTGATACGCACATGTGGCAAGAAGTAGGCGAAGCCATCATTTATTTTCAAGTGCCAATTGACCAAACGGGCCTTAACTGGTGGCTCATTATTCTCGGTATGTGCATGGTCCCAGCATCTGGCGTCTATTTTGTGCTAGGCGGAAAGGATAAGATGAGCATGGATAAGGTCTTTTACTGCATCGTTGCCTTTATGCTAGGCTGGGCACTCATATTCATAGGAGTGGTGTGAAAAATGCAAGATATTAACTGGTTCTCTGAGATATTCCTATCTACTGATATGTGGGGTTGGTTTGGTTCACTGACCATCATTGTTATCTCGTTTATGATCCTCACCAACAAGAAACTAAAACCACTGGGAATCTTGTTTATTATCGTGGAATTTCTTATCATCAGCGAATACTTTAGACTCGTTGAAGATACGCCTTGGTATTGGTGGAATATCATCATTATGCTTCTGGGGATAATCATATGTATCGGGCAAATGTGGAGCAAATAGAGACCCTTATCAAATGGGGAGATCGCTTTCTCTGGGTTTTGCTATTTATTTCCTTGATGGTTGTTATGGGATACTTCCAGACGATCATAACCTATACCTTCCTTGGTTCAATACTGTGTATGTTCTATATTGCGATGATATGGCGCAATTACGTTATAGATAAACAAGAGATAGCAAAAACAAATATGCATGATATGTATTCGATGTTTGTATTCTCGAAAAATGAGAGAGAGAGGTAACCGAAACTAATTTCCTCGAGCATGATGTACACATATGTACATTGAGGTATAGAAGTGAGTATTGATGAGCTCACCAAGTCAAGAATAGTTATTAGGTAATGTATACAGTATATTATACATGACATCTTCAATTATGAAACTGAAAATGAATTCTCCAAGAGTGAGCATAAATTCTCAATCTTGGATGTATCCACGATATAATCTAATGATAGATACAAAAGACGGAAGTCCTTCTGTTCAGGTTGGTTCTAAATATTGGAATGCACTTCCAGATTGTGAAGCAAAACGAAACGTGGAACGTTTGAATAGGGTAATTGAAGAATTAAATGATAAAATCAAGAGTGAGAGTGATTGAAGAATGAGAAAACGAAGGAGCAAGTTCGACCTGTCGGATTATGCACATTGTAAAATCCCGAAATCTCAGTAT
>DATKVL010000229.1:0-3034 GCA_035530115.1 Dehalococcoidia bacterium
GCGAAACGTATTTGTTCGCTACTACGATCCCAGTCTTCTAGGGTTGTACCGGCACCGAGAATAACGAGGGCGCAGGCTGGCAATTCCCCGATTGGCACTGATTGCCGTTGCAGATCGTAGTCTTCACAGATGACGAGTTGGAACTTGTCTCCTGATACTGGCTCATAGGTAATGGTTCCGGATATGGGATAGGATTCAGCTGGCCAGATGTTGGTATCTGTTGGTATTCTTGCGTCGTCCCGTAGTCGATCGAATTGGCATCGTAGGCTTCCACCGGCGAGGGAGTTTGATCGGTATACGATTCGGAACGGTTCGCGCGAAATTGAAACAATCGAGACCGGCTCATCGAAAAAACACGTTCCCGGCGGGGAAACCGGGCGTCCCGATTGTGCGAAACATTGAAACTTAGCTGCCCATGGCATGAAACAGGATGGCAGGCATCCGTTAGGAAGAGCATTGCCACGACAGCTAAGCTTGTTGGGAAAGTACGTGTCCCGAACGATCGTATCATCATCTTTGTGCTTTCTATAAAACTTGAAAACGTTAGTTTGGTTTATGAATTCTGAACGTGTCGTTAAGTCGACCGTGAGTTCATCCGGTGAAAGTTTGGCCCATATTAAGACTCTCACGATAGACGATCGCCCTAGTTAAGTTTTGCCGTTCAAGGACGGTAGAATTGCTATGTAGGGTTGGCAGGAACGACAAGCCCTGGTTGTCCGGGAGCAGCGCCTACCGCAGCGAACGATTGGCATAGGTCTGGCTTGCGACTTCCAATTCTTCGCAATAGCGGATCAACGAACACCTTGCCAACGAAATTGGTCGCATCGATTCCACCAACTGGGTTGGGGATCATCTTTTCGTTCGGGACAAGTCGGAACATCGTGCCTGCTGCGCCCGTTGGGTTGATATTTATCAGCGACGCACCAAAGTTTCCATAGGCGATCGTGGCGGCCGTCTGCAAAGATGATCGTTTTTGATCGGCACGTAACATACCAGGAACGAATACTCGTCCGGCATAGTGTTTCGGATGAGGGCCGATCGCCCATAGGTGAAGCATGACCGAAACTGTGCTTGGCATGGCTTCTTCGTTGCTGTTTCCGGTTGCACCGTTTAACAGGATTGCGCCCTTTTCAGAACTAGAGGCATACGCAGCGCACAGCCATTGAAGACCATTAGTCAACCTAGGTCGAATGGTCAGCCATGGTCCACCGGCCTTGACAAACCAGCCCTCGACGAGCGCAGCGCCACCTTTCACGCCGGGGATGTCGGGTTGAACCTGTTCATACGTATACGTGTTGGCGACTGGCGCGCCACACAGAATTCCGTTCATACTCAAGGAGTATCGTTCACCTAATGCCATCGCTTTTCCCTTTTTATTGAAATTGTTGCAAAACGCAACTCACAGAATCGATTCTAACGAACTTTATTGACTACTCCTGAACCACAACAGCCGGAACGAGATGGCCACGTTTCTGGCTTCTGTTTCCTCTTCGAGTTCCATCGGACCCAACGACTCCCGCCACAACAACCTCGGTACATGGAACAAAAACATAATCGAGGTTTGATTCTTGATACCTAACGCCTCTAATCATTGTTCCTTCTGTGGTAGTTAACGTTTCGGGGAATAGAAGATCGAGGGCGGGCTCAACCCCGGCCGTCAAAAACGTTTCGTCCAATGTATTACAATCAAATACATCGTTTGGAATCCCGGAAATGATCATTCCGTTTTTATGGGGTTGCATATCAATACCGGTTCCCAACCAGTTTATTCGCATCGTTATTTGATCGGTCGCGCAGGGTTCAGGGTTAGACCCCCCTAGTGCAAAGTTTTGCGTAGCGAAACATGGACCAACCCCGTTAAGCGCAGCTGAACGAACTTGTGCCGCCATGACGAATCCGTTCGAACCGAGGAAGTTTGCAAAGTCGCCGATACGAAGCAGGAAAATACTTGCCAACTCGTTGCATACGCGTTGAGCAGCTCCAACCTCACCACCGTCTACGTCTTCGTAGTACCACCAACTCGTTTCTAAGATCTCTTCGTCACCTTGATATAGAAATGAACAGCTATAACCTCGTTGAGCCATTTTTTACCCCTAAGATATTTAAGTGCGCCATATCGAAAAGCTTGTATATCGTTTCCCGCCATTAACGATCATTCCGAGTAGAAAGAGACCGTTCCAGCCATGATACACCACCGAACCCATTATTCGTTAGTGGTTCGGACGGTATAGAAGCCAGCTTGTCAATAGTACTATATATTGACCTAATTGCCTATTTTAACAAAATACAGAACGGCAACCGAACATTTCTTAAAGTATTTTCCTGATGTTAAACCAATAGGTCGATTGAACTTAGGTGCTGGTAGGTGAACAAATTTTCACTGCTAGCACTATATTTTCGACTATTGACAGACCCCGCCGTCCCATATCGTAGCGCTTTTCTTCGCTGATCGTTTCCGTCTTGGCTTTCGCTATCGTTTATTTGTTTGCAACAAAGCGCTTAGGAGTAGAACCATGGGCTATTTGAAGGCATCCGGTCTGGATTCAGGCCGTCAGTATTCGACGAGATTAGTTCGGCCGCCACGAACAAGGCAAACGTATCTACTGCCCTGGGGGATTCTAGGGGGAGCTGTTGAGCATTATTCGGTTACCGCAGGGCGAACTATGCTTCACGTCCCCGGCGATGGGGAATGCGAATACTGCGAACCGATTGGTGCACACAGAACGATCACATTTGCGCTAGGAACCATCGCAGACGTTGAGCGCGTAAGAATGTCGGTATTGGTGTTTTCTCTATCTGCCTCAAGACTCGCTGAAGAGATGACCGACCTATCCAGACCGATGCGCATCACCACCAAGCGAACCGGAGATAGTCGGTGGTCTCAACTTGTTCTACCAGAATGCCGAAACATCTCCGGTATTGCTAGATTCGATCGAACACGACTTCAGGCTTGCGATTTTGCCATCAAGATACTGGCTCACCATATGGCAAAAGGACGTTCTGTTCAACAATTAGTCGATTTAAGGGCTATCGT
>DATKVL010000230.1:0-4590 GCA_035530115.1 Dehalococcoidia bacterium
AAAGCACCAGCCCCGGCTGCTATTTCGATGTGAAACCCAAAATCACCGCCCAAGATATTGTCTCCCAGAAAACCCAGTTCCTTCGCTTGCTTTAAGGCAATCTGGATACGCTCAATAGCCAAAGGATATTCAGCACGGACATAGATATAGCCTTGCTCGGCACCTATGGCATAGCCGGCAATAATCATGCCCTCGATAACTTGATGCGGGTCGCTTTCCAAAACGACCCGGTCCATAAAAGCACCGGGGTCTCCTTCATCAGCATTGCATATGACATATTTTGGTGTGCTTCCAGCCTTACGGCATAGCTCCCACTTCCGATGGGTAGGAAATCCAGCGCCTCCCCGCCCTCGCAGCCCGGCTTTCTTTAGCTCCTCAATTATCTTCTCAGGCGACTTCTTCAACGCTTTCTCCAGCCCACTATAACCACCATTGGCGATGTAGTGATTTATATTTTCAGGATCGATGTAGCCACAGTGGGATAGTATAAGACGAAGTTCACGCTCAAACCTAGGAAGCTCGGGAATGTAGACTGCTTCCCCACCACCCCCTTCAAGAGTGCCTAAGGCAAGTTCAAGGCAGGGGTCATCGCCGGCAACATAACCTTCCACAAGTCTGGGTACACTCTCTGGAGTTACATTGGCATACGCGACACGAAGAGAGCCAGGCTTGGATATAGTAACAAAGGGATCAGCATGGCATAGACCCGTGCAGCCAACCTGAATAATCGGGACCTCCAGACCTTGCCGCATCAGCTCCTTATTAAAGGCATCAACTACATCCAGGGCGCCGGCTGCCCGCCCACAAGTAGCTGTGCCGACAAGGATATAGCTGCCCTTCTGCAGAGCTTCCCATTCAAATTCCGCCTTATTTCTAATTTCCCGAAAAGCCAAGCCCATGTTTATTGTAGATTACGACTTAAAACCGGCCCGGTTTACCACTTAAAGTTGACCGACGCCAGGTAAAATAAAACTAGCACATGTAGACCATTTATTCAACCCTCCATGCTTTTCAGTTCTCTGGAAGCGAGTCAAATTTCAGAGGGAACTAACATCCCCCTCACTATCATCCCACTACATCCAAGACAAGCCACTTTGCCCCGCCGGTATCTCACAGTAACTTCAAAATGGTCCTTTAGCTCTACCTGCCCCGGAACCATAGCTCTGGCCATCCCAGGGCTACTGCGATACAATCGTCTTGCACCTGCTTTGTCTTCTTTCATTAGAGTTCTGCTAACCACTAAAGCTACAGGAGGTAGCGGGTGCCTCTCAATAAATATTCACCCCCTTCCGGCATCCTTTACAAAATTTTCACGCTAAAAAGTGTAGACCCACTTTCCTAAACCGCTTGACATGTTAAAGAACCAAATGTTAATATAATTATGAGCATACGCTCATAATATAGGAGAAAAGATGTCGAGACCGCCGAAGTGCCGTCGAGTTGCTTTCCTGCCAGGCGTAACCTATTTCAAGCCGGCAGGTATACCGTTAAGAGCTCTTGAAGAGGTACGCCTCTCTGTGGAGGAGGCTGAGGCAATACGACTGAAAGATCTTGAGGGACTGGAACAGGAGGAGGGTGCTGAGAAGATGAATGTCTCTCGTCCAACCTTTCAGAGGGTATTAGCGTCGGCACGGCTGAAAATAGCTGATGCCCTGCTTAACGGTAAGGCAATAAGGATTGAAGGCGGCAATTTTGAGATGTCTCCGCTACGCTTTAAGTGCCTCAATGGCCATGAATGGGATGTGCCTTTTGAAGTTGCCACGAGTGCACCCCCTCAGCTTTGCCCTGCCTGCAATACATTAGACATAATGCCAGTTCAACCACCCGGCCCCGGCTGGGGTGGGTGGGGAGGTCGTTGCCGGGGAGCCGGAAGACATTGGAGGTGAGAGTATGATTTTTGTTGACAGGAAGAAATGTAGCGGTTGTGCTCTTTGTGTTGAGGCATGCCCACAAGGGGCTATCAGGATACAGGATAGCATAGCGGTGATAGACCAGAGACTCTGTCGTCAGTGTGAAGTCTGTGCGGAAGTATGTTCTGCCGGAGCTATCCGTGTTGTCGAGCCGGTGTATGCAAAATCAAGGAAAGGAGGTGACACGATGAGAGGAAGAGGCTGGTTTGGCTGGGGATGCTGGGGGTGGGGTAGAGGTAACCCCTACCTCTTCTGCCGCTTCTATCCCTGGCTTCCCCGGAGATGGTGGGCCTACGGTAGAGGTGCTTATCCCCAGATGGCACCATCTTATGGCCCCGTTTACCAACCTTACTGGCAGTGGTAAGGATTAAGAGCAAGTAAAGCATTAGAAAAAGGAGGTGAAACATGCCTAACGGATTTGGACGAGGAAGAGCTTACGGTCGTGGTTTTGGAGCAGGTATGGGTTTTGGCTTTAGAGGTGCTTCCCCTCCCTGGCCCTATGTAGGGATAGACAGAGGCGGACTGCCACGGTGTGGTTACTTCTTCAGTGGCGCCGGGGCGCCCGCGAACTGGCCGTATCAGCCGCTGGCGGGAGCACAAGCCGCACCTGAGTATGCACCCTACTCCCCCCAAATGACCAGAGAGGAGGAACTCAACTACCTTAAGGACCAGGCGGAGGCAATAAAGGGCCAGCTGGAGGAGATCGAGTCCAGGATGCGCGACTTGGGAAAAGCCGGAAAATAACACACAGATAAAGCACAAAATAAAGGAGGTGCACTATGCCAGGATTTGATGGTACCGGTCCCAGGGGAATGGGGCCAATGACTGGAGGAGGCAGGGGCTTCTGCAGCCCCTGGGGAGTAAGAGTTGCTCGGCCTCCGTATGGTTTTCCCCGCAGGGCACCATACGCTTCTCCCTATTACGGAGCGTATGGTTTCGGGCCGTTTGCTCCGCAGATGACCCATGAGCAGGAGCTTGAATTCTTGAAGACCGAGTCCCAAGCGCTGAGGGAGGAGCTTAAGGAACTGGAAGACAGGATAGGGCAACTGTCAGCGGAGAGAAAATAAGGAGGTACTATGAAAATTGCCATTTCAGCTACCGGCTCTACCCTCGACGCCGAGGTAGACCCCCGGTTCGGGCGATGCCAGTGTTTCGTCATCGCTAACCCGGAGACAATAGAATTTGAAGCCATTGATAACTCCAGTGCCATGGCGGCAGGCGGAGCAGGCATCTCAGCTGCACAGATGATAGTCGATAAAGGTGTGGACGCGGTGCTCACCGGTAACTGCGGCCCCAATGCCTACCAGGTGTTATCGGCGGCCGGGATTAAGGTCATCAGTGGGGTTGCGGGTAAGGTGCGGGATGCTATTGAGGGCTACAAATCAGGCAAATTCCAGGCCAGCTCACAACCCAATGTCCCTGGTCATTTTGGTATGGGTAGGGGAATGGGTCGTGGCAGAGGCACGGGCTAAAGATAAAAGAGAAATTTTCTTTGGAGGTGTAAATATGCCTAAAGGAGATGGCACCGGGCCACCCACTGGACGTGGTCAAAGGGGTGGCCGGATGGGAGGTAACCAACCCGGGGCTGGCCCCGGTGGTAACTGTGTCTGTCCCAGTTGCGGGGAAAAGATGCCCCACGAGCAGGGCACGCCGTGTTACGCCGTGAGCTGTCCCAAGTGCGGTACCAATATGGTAAGAGAATAGGGAATAGACTACTTAGAAAGGGAGGGTATTAGATGCCATTTTTCGAGCCACTGGAGAAGCTAGACCCAAAGCACGTTGACCTGGAAAGGGCAAGGAAGTCCCTGCGTGAAGAACTGGAGGCTATTGATTTCTATCAGGAGAGAATTGATGCCACCCAGGATGCCTCTCTAAAGCAACTGCTGGAGCACAACATGAACGAGGAAAAGGAGCATGCCGCCATGCTCGTCGAGTGGCTGAGGAAGAATGACTCGACGCAGGATAAAGTGTTCAAAGAGCATGACTAAGTCGTTAAAGTGGAGAATTTGAGGTACTCATGATTATCTCGGTTGCCAGCGGTAAGGGGGGGACCGGCAAGACGCTGGTGGCGACCAGCCTTGCCCTTTCTCTCAAAGATAGGGAACAGGTACAGCTCCTTGACTGTGATGTTGAGGAGCCCAACGACCAAATCTTTTTAAAGCCGGTAATCACTATAAGCGAAGCAGTCTGCATTCCTGTTCCTGAGATAGACGAGAAAAAGTGCAACTACTGCGGTAAGTGTGCCAAGGTCTGCGCCTATCATGCCATTGCTGTTTTCCCAGGACATGTGCTGGTTTTCCCCCAGCTTTGTCACGGGTGCGGTGCCTGTAGCTATCTCTGCCCGGAAAAGGCTATCAGCGAGGTAGGAAGGAAAATTGGCGTTGTCGAGTGTGGGCACTCGGATGGCGTGGGGTTTGCTCACGGGAAGCTGAACGTGGGTGAGGCTATGCCGACGCCGGTTATTAGAAGGGTGAAAGAACGGGCTAATCATGATGGGATAGTTATCATTGACATCTCACCAGGCACATCCTGTCCGGTAGTGGAATCAATCAAGGGCAGCGATTTCTGCCTGCTGGTGACTGAGCCGACACCCTTCGGCCTTAATGACCTTATCCTGGCAGTGGAGACAGCGAAGGAGCTTGAAGTCTCCTGCGGCGTGGTTATTAACCGTGTCGGGGTA
>DATKVL010000231.1:0-10158 GCA_035530115.1 Dehalococcoidia bacterium
GGCACAAAGTAGCTGGCGATGACATCAGCAAGACGCTGAATAGGAGCTTTGCTTCCCTGAGCCTCCTCCACCATTCTGACGATACGAGCCAGCGTTGTATCCTTACCCACCTTGGTTGCTTCGAATTGGAAGCTGCCTGTCTTGTTAATGGTGGCACCAATAACCTCATCACCCACCTTTTTCTCCACAGGGATACTCTCTCCAGTAATCATAGATTCATCAATACTTGAGTAACCCTCACGCACTATGCCATCCACGGGTATTCGCTCGCCCGGACGTACCAGGATAAGGTCACCAACCCGAACATCTTCCACGGAAATTTCTCTCTGCTCGCCTTCACGGACAACTAAAGCGGTCTTTGGTTGCATACCGATAAGTTTCTTTAATGCCTCTGAGGTCTGTCCTCTGGCTCTAGCTTCCAGAAAACGACCAAGAAGAATCAAGGTTATAATCATTGCTGAGGTATGGAAGTATAAGTTAGGTTCCAGTACACCAGTGGCAAAAAGGCCGGGGGAAATAACAGCTATCATGCTGTAAAAGTAAGCCACCGAGGTACCTACAGCAATCAGGGTATTCATATCGGAGGTTCTATGTTTCAGCGCACCCCATGCCCCTCGATAGAATCGCAGACCCGCCCAGAACTGCACTGGCGTAGCCAGAGCTAATAGTAGATAGGACTTGCCAGCAAAGGAAGGACCCCAGCCTAAGGCCATGATTGCTGAGGCCAGGATAGCAGCGATAATAAATCTATTCCTGAGAACTCGAATCTCACGCTGGGCAGCAGTGGTCACATCTTCCAAAGCCTGCGCCTCGGGGCCAAGTTCATAGCCGGCGTCTTTCACCGCTCGTCTCATGTCAGCCAGCGCCGTCCCCTCCAGGTACTCTACAGTAGCCTTCTCCGAGGCCAGATTCACGCTAGCCGAAATTACACCTGGCACGCTGGACAGAGCCTCCTCCACCCGGGCAACACAAGAAGCGCAGGTCATTCCGCCCACCGGGAATATAGACTTCCTGGTGGCGACCCCATACCCCAATTGTGAGACAGTATCCTTAATCTTGGCAAGGTCCACCTTTGTAGGATCGTATTTTATCGAAGCCTTCTCCGAAGCGAAGTTAACATCGGCCTGCTCTACACCAGGAGTCTGAGAAAGACCCTTCTCGATAGTAGCCGCACAAGTAGTGCAGGTCATCCCAGTTACATGGATTGAAGCCCTGTCAGACTTCTTAGAATTAGTTTTGTCGCCCACTATCTTTTCTTACCCCGCCCCTCCTCTTCCTTCAACAAATCGTTGAATACATCAATGTGGTACAATTCGTGGTCCCTTATCCGGGAAAGAAGCTCTTTCAGGTCAGAGTCTTTAATTTCTTTGGCAGCGCGGTCATATTCAGCCGCCACCTTTTTCTCGATCTCAATATCTACCCGAAGCATATCAGCGGTCTTGGTGGATTTATCCACCTTGGTGTGCTCAATCCTGGGAGTGCCTTTTCGGCCAACCATCTTTTCAGACAGCCATCCCAGATGTTGCATCTCGTTTATAGCTTGGTCATCCATTTCCTTCTTTACATCCTTGTTGGGCGTCATATAGGAGTGGAGAAGGTATTGAAGGATAACGGTATATTCATGCTCGATGCCCCAGTTGAGAACTTGGGCAACCTTGTCCTGTCGAGAGCCCCTTAAATCCCTGAGACTTTCTTTCTGAGCTTTAGTTACAAAGTGTTCAAAGTCGCCTCGATGTGACTTTTCATCGGAAAGGATTCGCTTCAGCAGCCGCCTTACCTTAGGATTATCAATGGCTTTGATGTGCTCTTCATATAAGGCAATGCCATCTTTCTCCTGAAGCACATCGTTTTTCATCCAATCAGAAACCAACTCGCCACCCGTGCGCATGTCTCCCCTCTTGATGGTGGGAGTACCACCCAGGCTGACTATGGTCTCAGCCAGCCAATCAAAATGACGCATTTCCTCCCGGGCGATAGCCTCGATCTCACATGCCATCTCACCCTCACCAATAGCATAGGCGTGGACCAAATATTGAATGATGGCTGCCTGTTCCCCTTCGAGGTCTTGATTTAATAAAGCAACAATTTTATTTTTGTCCATTCGTCCCTCCCTAATTATTCTTTTCTGTGCCCAATCTCTTGGTTACACAGACTATCCATCTCCAGTGAAGAAGAGTCAATCGCTTGGCCATTGCCGTTAAATTACTTCAATATCTTTTCCAACCTTTTATTCACTTCACCCCAGTTGACGATGTTCCAGAAAGCATCAACGAATTTGGCTCTTTCATTTTTATAATCCAGATAATAAGCATGCTCCCAGACGTCAATAACCATCAAGATGGTAAACATGGGATAGACATTTGTATTATGTTTCTCTATCTGCATTATTATTGGTCTGTTAGTTTGCCTGCAGAAAGTGAGTGCTGCCCATCCCGAGCCTTCCACGCTGGTAGCGGCCAGACTGAATTCCTTTTTGAATCTGTCGAAACTACCGAACTCCTTTTCTATGGCTGCGCCCAAAGTTCCCGTCGGCTTTCCCCCGCCTTTGCCCGGCGGCGCTATATTGGTCCAGAACAATGAATGTAGCAGATGCCCTCCAATGTGAAACGAAAGCTCTTTCAAGGTAGCTTTAACATCAAAGTCAGCACTTTCTTTGCGAGCCTTGTCCAGCCTCTCGAGTATGGCATTAGCACTATTGACGTACGCCTGATGATGCTTTTGATGGTGTAGAGTTAACTGTTCCTGGGATACATAGGGCTGTAACTCATCATACTGGTAGGGCAATTGCGGCAGGGTATAAAATTTTGCTTTTTCCATAAGTCTTTTTCCTCCTTTACTTAAGAATTCTCCATCCGAAACCCTCGGTTCTTAGAATGTCTTCGCCTCATTCCATATTCCGCTCCCCTTGTGTTATTTTGTTTTCTCAGCAATCCTCCTTCCAAATTCCTGGCACTGTTCCAAACTACATTCGTTCGGCCTGCGCAGTATTTTCAACCCTGGTTCTATCACATTCATTCCAAAAATTTGCTTCATGGTATCGGTCATCATAAGGACAAATTCACCACTCTACCCAAAGTATAGCCGATGATGGCATTATTGGCGCACCCTAACGATACTTTTGTGCTGAAATTTTAGATCGGAACTAGTGGAGAAGTTATAAAACGGTAGTCAAAAAAATTACAAATTTATGACATTTCAGGGATGACCAAAGCACAATGGAGATGTCTAGCGGGGAAGTCCTTTCAGGCTGTTAGTTGGTCATCAATATCTTTGGGATCCTCTGCTTTTGCATTTGCAGTCCTCTTCAATATAACCTCAACTCCAGCTTTTTCCCTCCCTTCTTCAATCGCCTTCGCAATTGTCTCTGTACTACCAGTTCTGGTGTCATAAATTGTTATTGCCTTAGCCATTCTCAACCCTCTTTGAGCAAGACATTGTCAGGCAAAGCCACGCTCTTTATGCTTTTCTGCGATGGTGCTGGCTAAGTTATCGAGGGCTTTGAAATCCTCTTCCCTGGGAAATCCCTTGCTTATCACGGGAGCCAGTACCTCCGCCTTAAGGTTGGGAATCATTCCCGTGAGCTGTTCCACAGCCTTGCTGCCCCAGCCATAGGAGCCAATAATGGAGATGAACTGGAGCCTGGGTCTTAAGGCGTTGGCTAGAAATGCCGCATAGGCGACGTTAGGATGTGGACCAACCAGAACCGTGGGCGTGCCGATGACCATAGTAGCGGCGTCCACCAATGCCATGGCCAGTTTCCCAATATCAGTTACCGCCAGGTTGAACTGCTTAACCGTGACGCCTTTGTCAGCCAGGGCTCCCACAAAATATTCCACCATTTTTTGGGTGCTGCCATGCATGGAGATATAAGGCAAGACCACTATGTTTTTTGGTGAGCCGAATACCCAGGTTTGATATGCTTCCAGGATGAACGAAGGTTTGTCATGGAGGGGGCCGTGGCTGGGGGCGATGACGTCAATCTTATAACTGTTTAGCTTCCCCAGATGTTTCTCAATACTGGTGCGGAAAGGCATCATGATTTCAGCAAAGTATCTTTTAGACGCTTCATAGACTTGCCCTTCATTAGCTACATACAGGTCTGTGGTGGCCAGATGGGAGCCAAAAAGGTCGCAAGGGAAGAGTATCTTGTCTTCCCGTAAATATGTAAGCATGGTCTCAGGCCAGTGTACCCAGGGGGCATGGATAAACTCCAGGGTTTTATCCCCCAGAGATAAAGTTTCACCATCGTTTATGGTGATAAATCTGTCCTCCGGGATAAGCAGGAGAGCCACGAGCATATCCTTGCCTTTGGGCGTGGTGACTACCTTGGCATCGGGATACTTCGCCAAGATCTGGGGGATGCTGCCAGCGTGGTCTTGCTCGGCATGGTTGGCAATGACATAGTCAATAACGGGAACATTCTCAAGATAAGCCGTGAGGACGTCTGTCATGGAGGGATCCACGGTATCTATCAAAGCAACTTTCTGGCTGCCCTGCACCAGGTAGGCGTTATAGCTTGTTCCATCGGGAAGGGGTATCAAGGCGTCGAAGAGACGCCTGTCCCAGTCGATAGCGCCTACCCAGTAAACATTTGCCCTTATTTGTCTTGCTTTCATTCGCTCCCCCTTTAATATTTTAAAGTCTTTTTTCCCCTTCAATCTTTTTTATCTCTGTGATATCTTGTGTGGCTTCCAATGTGCCTAAATACTTGCCAGCCTTATTCCGCACGGCAAAATATCTTATACATACCTTCTTCTCCCCCAGATTTATCCAAAATTCGGCTGAATCTCTCTTGCCAGCCTTAAAATCGGACAATATCTGGTTTACCTTGTCCACGCTTTGCTTCGGATGGCAGTTCTGAACTGATTTCCCAATCACTGAAACCGGCCGTTTGAAAATTCTCGTTTCGTGCTTATTCCAGAATTTAACTAAATCATCTTCATCAACGAAAGAAATTTCCACAGGTATTGCTTCTAATATTCCTGCTAATTGTTCTTGGCTCAAGTTTTCTATCATCGTTACGCCATCACTCCTCTATTTTCTCGAACTGGTCTTTGCTTGCTCCGCAGACAGGGCATACCCAATCATCGGGTATTTCCTCGAAAGGCGTTCCCGGCTTTATACCGCCGTCGGCATCGCCTAACTCAGGGTCATAGATATACCCGCAAACAGTGCATTGGTATTTCGCCATTTTGGATACCGTCTCCTTTCTCTCTTCGATGTAGCTGGGAGCTGTCTTGGGAGTGGTGCCTCTCTTAACCTGATGGTAGTAAGCATAAGTCATTGGTTCACCTTCTCTGAGAACATCCGCTCCCACGAGTTCCCCTATAAAGATAGTGTGAGTCCCGACATCTAGTTGATTAATTACCCTGGCTTCGAGATAAGCCAAGCTATGGTCAAGTACTATGGGAGCCTTAGCTTCACCTAGTTTGTAATTGACATCTTTGAGTTTGTCTACTTCCCTACCCGACTTGAAGCCAAAATGACCGATGAAAGAGAGGGGTGTATCTTGAGATAATACAGAAGCGACAAAGACTTTGCTCTCGGTGATGAACTCGTGTGTGAGGTTCTGCTTGTTGATGCACACGGAGATAGTGGGAGGCTCAGAGGTGACTTGAACCACTGTGTTAGCGATTTGTGCGTTCAGTTTTCCTTGTTTTTGGGATGCTACCACATACAGACCGTAGCTTAAATTGTGTAGAGCTTTCAGATTCATTGCTAATCTCATGTCGGTGTTATTTACATAAGGTCCTTTTCACTGGCTTCAATTGCCCGCTGTAATTCGGCACCGAGTAAGGGCGGCAATCCCTCGATATCCACCCTGAGAAACCCCCTGACTATTGTGGCTGTAGCTTCGCTTCGAGTTAGCCCCCGTGCCATGAGATACTCTACTTCTTCTTCAGCTATCTTGCCTACTGCCGCTTCATGGGATAGGTCGATGCCGGCTAAAGTACCTTTAAGCTCGGGTATGGCATGGATTATGCCCTCTCCCATTAGAATTAGCCCACGACATTCCAGATGGCCTTTGACATCAGGGGCATTACCTTCTATATAACCTCGGGCAACAATCCTACCTCCCGTAGTTATAGCTCGTGATATGATTTCTGTTTTCGCTCCCTTGGCATTGAGGATGACCCGAGAACCAACGTCCAGCGATGACCCCGGAGCTGCTACTAGAATACTGTTGAACCTGACAACTGCGTTTTCCCCCACACACCTGGCTGTAGGATACATCTGTAATGAACGGACTGGCTTCGTAAGCACATAATTACTGAGAAATAAGCCGTTCTCTTCAATAATTGCTACCGTGCGGGGGCGAACAGATACCTCTGGATTCCAGTTATGTATCATAGTGAAGGTGACCTTAGCCCCTTTCTTTATGTAGAACTCAGAGACGCCCAGATGCAGGCCGGCTTCTTCGTTAGAAGCAGTGGTACAACCGGTAATGATATGTAGCTCTGAGTTCTCTTCAGCAATGATAATATTGTGCACATTCTGAGCAAGCCGTGCTTTTGCCAGATAGAGACAGGCCTGAACAGGATAAATGGTCTTATAGCCGGGCAGTGCCCTGATGAAGTAGCCATTATGCTGGTTCAACTCTACACTGGCAGTGTACTTATCGGTATCCACGGCTACTGCGTGCCACCAGTAGTCTGACAGCCAGTCATACTTTTCCAGAGCCTGGTTGACTGCCATCACTTCCACACCTTCTTGTCTGACCGAACTATGAACTGGGGCGTTATCCATCTGGATAAAGGTCCCTGCTCTCTGGCCCGGGTCATCCAAAATGACTCCTGCTTCTAACATCCGCTCTTTGGCCCTGGCAGGGAGCTTCGACGGGTCAACCTGATAAGGCTGCTCCTCAGTTGAGCTAACATAGGTGTCCAAATCTATATCCTCACCGAATGCCGCTGGTTTGGCGGCTGCTGCTCTGGCTTTATCTTTATGTGTCTCAGACGACACTATCTCAAGCACTTGGGGCCCTCCTCAGAAAGCATTTGATACATTCTTGGTAGCCTTTCTCTCTAATAGTGGCTAAAATTTCACGAGAGTCTCCCTCGCATCCGATTACACCATCACACATGACATAGCCTGTGCGGGCGTTAACGTAGTCCAGAATATGACCAGTATGGGTAATGATGAGCCCCGTGCATTTTCGCTCAGGTATGGGACAATCTTTTTCCAGCAAGCTATTTAACAGTTCACCGATAAGGGTGATATTTACCAGGTCAACGCCTGATTCAGGCTCATCTATCAATGTTAATGTGGGCCTCTGCGCCAGTAGTTGCATCAGCTCGGAACGCTTTATCTCCCCTCCCGAAAACCCGTAGTTCATCTCCCTATCCAGAAAATCGGCCAGGTTAGCTTTCTCTGCGAGTTGCTTGATGCGCTCCTCATGTTCTTGACCCCTGAGGCAGGCAGCTACCATGTCACGCATTTTTACACCTCGAACCACCGGCGGCCGTTGGAAGGACATACCAATCCCCAAACGGGCTCTCTCATCCAGCGGCAACATACTTATGTCCTGGCCTTTGAAAATGATTTTGCCTTTGGTTATCCGATACTTGGGGAAACCCATTATCGCCATGAGCAAAGTGGTTTTCCCGCTGCCGTTGGGACCGAAAAGGACATGGGTCTCGCCAAGCTTCATCCCCAAATTTATGTTATGTAAAATCTCCCGCCCTTCCACCTCCACGGTTAGCTGCTCAATGCTTAAAGCGACATCCCCCATGTCGTACCTTCCTATTCGTTTAAGCTCCGTCCAATGACCAATGTTCTTTTTTAGTAAACCACCCCGCAGGGTCACTAAGATACTCGTAAGAATCGAGAAGGGCAAGATGGTGCCCCCGCTCCTCACCCGACAGAGTCTCATAGAACCGCTTTTCCACAGGGAGAGTGCTTTCTTCGCTTCGAGAGTGATATAAATTATAAGACTTGATCTCCATATCCATAGCTACCTTGATAGCTTCGAGTTCAGACTCGGCCACTTTAATCTTGCTACCCAGTGCTTTAATGGCTTCGGCAAACAGAGACTTGAGCCTTTTCCCTTTCTCAGATGGTGGCTCTACATCAGGCCAATTCTGCCCTCTCTTAAGGGCTTCATATATTTCCTCAAATTTCTTACGGTGAATGTCTTCTTCATTAGCCAGGTGTTGAAATAGTTCCTTAGCTAGCTTATTGCTGCTTTTCTGGCTTGCCTGCTGGTAAAACTCCTTACCCTCTACCTCCATCCGAACAGCGAGCTGAAGTACCTCTATCGTTCTGGCCTGTTCATTTTCCATTTGCTTACTCCTCTTAAAACCTTACGAGCTAATTAATTCCATATCCTGACCACAGCAGACTAGAGTGCCGCCGCCAACCTTGGTCACCGTCACCTCATTGCCACAGACATTGCAGCGATATTTTTCACCAACTTTTTTAACAGCCATTTCAATCCTCCTTTACAATATTATTTATTTACTGAGCCTCTGGAGATAGCGGTGAGCTTGAAGCGCAGCCTTGGCTCCTTCGCCAGCGGCTATCACTATTTGCTTGTCAGGGACGCTGGTAACGTCCCCAGCGGCGAAAAAGCCAGGCACACCAGTTTCATTGCCACAGTTAACCTCAATCTCCCCAAGACGGTTTAGGGTGACTAGCTCCTTTACCAGATCTGAGTTGGGGATAAGCCCGATCTCGATAAAGATGCCACCAACCTCCAATTCCCTTTCCTGTTTACTTTTCAAGTCCCTTATTTTTATCCCCTTAACGCGGCTATCTCCCTTTATTTCCAGGACTTCATGCTCCAGGAAAATTGTCAAATTATTGGCAGCCTTCACTTTGTCGATTAGTATCTGGTCACCGGTGAGAGGAGTCAGCGATACTAAATAAACATGGTCGGCTATTTTGACCATGTCGTCAGCAGCTTCCAATGCCGAGTTGCCACCACCAATGACAGCCACCTTAACATCAGCGAAGAGGGGACCATCACAGATAGCGCAATAGGTAACCCCCCTTCCAAGCAACTCCTTCTCTCCAGGAACATTTAGCTTGCGAGGACGTTTGCCTGTGGCCAATATGGCTGCCTTGGCCTGGTAGGTCTCACCCCTATCCGTCCTGACCTCGAAGCCTCCGTCCACTCTCGATAGTCTTTCAGCTCTCTTGCCAACTTCGACTTTTACATCTGTGGGGAACTGCTTGACCTGCTCCTCAAATTTCTGCATCAACTCGCGGCCTTCAATGAATTGATAACCCATATAGTTTTCTACAAGCCAAGTGGTGAGACCCTGCCCTCCTATGTCGCCGCTGATGAGTAATGTATTTATCTTCTTCCTCGCGGCATAGACAGCCGCTGTCATGCCGGCCGGGCCGCCACCAATGATAATCAATTCATACATAGCTCACCTTAGCGAACTAAAGTCCTAATTTCTCCCTGAGCTGCCCCTCATCGAACCCGATCAGCACTTCGCTATCGAAGCAAATTGTGGGGACTGTTAGCGAATCACACTTATTCTTCATTTCCTCCCGGGCCGCTTTATCCTCAACTATATTAAATTCTTGATACTTGATGCCATTGTCATCCAGGAACTTCTTAGCCATCTTGCAATAAGGGCAAGTAGGGGTGGTGTAGATTTTAACCTCGCGTGCCATTTTCCCTCCTGAGTTTTTATTTTAAGCAGTGTGCCTGTTCCCTGCCACAATTAATAAAAAAGCTGCCAAGGCAATACTTAGCAGCCATACTAAACGCCTACCTGCGGACTAGCTTTACCTGTATCTTGTATACCATCGGTCCCACCCACGTAACTTTCCGCTATAAGGCGAGGTAAATAGAGTGGTAAGTTTACTTAATGATACAGCAAAGGCCAGTTGTTCGTCAAGCAGCGGCTGTCATTGCGAGCCCCGACTTGTCGGGGCGTGGCAATCTCAGGGATTGGGAGCCTGTTCCGAGCGTAAGGGAGAAATCCCTCTGCGAGATTGCTTCGTCGCTACGCTCCTCGCAATTACAAAGAGGAGTATGCTTTACATCTTTTCTGGGACGGTCATGCCCATGAGGCGAAGGGCGGCGGAGTAACGATTGGCGCTAGCTCAAGGTGAATTTGATGTCCCACCTTTTTCCTTTGTCTCGCTGTTCTCCCGCCGCGGTTTTCTAGCAAAGAGGGGAATACCTATAGCTGAGATTAT
>DATKVL010000232.1:0-1892 GCA_035530115.1 Dehalococcoidia bacterium
AAAGACTCAAGACTAGCACGTGCAGGTGTAAGTGGTTACAATAAACCAAAGCGTACACCTGGACACCCAAAGAAGTCACACATTGTTGTGGCTAAAGAAGGCGATAAGATTAAAACTATTCGCTTTGGGGAGAAAGGTGCATCTACCGCAGGGAAACCAAAGGCAGGTGAATCAGCACGTATGAAGGCAAAGCGTAAATCATTTAAGGCTCGTCATGCTAAGAACATTGCTAAAGGTAAAATGTCAGCAGCATATTGGGCAGATAAGGTTAAGTGGTAATGACTATAAGTAGAGCAGCGACCAGTCAGCAGGTGAGCAAACCTGGTACGAAAGGTAGGTGGTCTAATAATAATAAGTCTACTGGCACGAAGCGTCCAAGAGGCGCAGGTCAGATGGCTCAAAAGCAGACTGGTCGCAACCAATCAGGACATAACAGATTATACTAAGGAGAACATAGATGGCAACGTCAGGTACATATAACTTCTCAATGGACATTGACGAAGTAATTGAAGAAGCCATGGAAATGATTGGCGGTGAAGCAACGCTTGGTAATGAGCCAAGGTCTGCTCGTCGCTCTATCAACTTGCTTCTCCAAGACTGGCAGAACCGTGGTATCCAGCTATGGACTGTTGGAACAACTACCGTCACTGTAACAACCAGTGTTACGTCTTATGTGCTAAGCGATGAGAACATTGACGTTCTTGAAGCTGTAGTAAATCGTGACGATATTGACTTACAGTTGGAACGCATTAGCATGGAAGAATACCTGAAGGTTCCACGTAAAGGACAAACAGGTCGTCCTACTCAGTTTGCTGTACGCAGAGAGCGTGACCAGTCAAGAGTTTATTTGTGGCCGATTCCAGAGAATAGCACAGATGCAATTAAGTTTGAGACTGTAAAGTATTTCCAAGATGTGTCTAAGTCTTCGCAGACTGCTGACATCTCTCGTAGGTTCTATCCTTGTCTTACAGCAGGTGCTGCTTACTTCATGTCAATGAAACGTCCTGGTGTTGATGCTGGTCGTATTCAAATGATTAAAGGTGAGTATGAAGAAAGATTGTTAAGAGCGCAGGAAGAAGATAAAGAACGGGCAAGCATGTACATTCTTCCTCGTCTGAGGTAGTGACATGGGAGCAACTAAAGCATTAGGTCTTTGTGACATCTGTGGATTCAGATACGAACTTAAAAGCCTAAAGAAAAATAGTTATGGCATGATGGTATGCTCAGCTGATTATGAAGGCAAGTTTGACCAGAAGAACCATCCACAGAATAGAATTGCAAGGGTAACTGAAGATTGGTTTGTTAAAGACCCAAGACCACAAGTACCATCATTAGTATCGGCAGTCCCTGTTTCATCTTGGCTACCGCCATACCCATAGGAAAGTAAATGGCTAAGGGAAAAAATGTACAGGCTGAATGCGATATTTGTGGGTTTGCTTATCCACGTAGTAGACTACGCAAGAATAGCTTTAACCTATGGGTCTGTCCCTCCGATTGGGATGGTAGCTATGACAGAGTTAACCATGCACAAAACAAAGTGCCTAACCTCAGAGACAACAGCCAGTATGTAATGAATGCAAGGCCAGACCCAAACATTGACAGAGGCATCACTTGGGATAAAGCCACACAAAGATATACCACAATATACCAGTGGGAGTTGGTAGAGATAAGTTGGAATAATGTATAATGACTGATTTAACTGGCAAGCTAATTGCTAACACATATAAAGATATTCTTACGGTAAATACCAGCACCACTAATTCTGGGCTAGATAACAATCTACGTAAGGTACAAGATGGTGCAGGAAATAGCTCATCTTTAAAACTTTCACAGACTGCCGCTGCCTTTACTGGTAACGTAAGTGTCAACGGCAACATGACCGTTCAAGGTAC
>DATKVL010000233.1:0-1421 GCA_035530115.1 Dehalococcoidia bacterium
GATGTTTTATATCACATGGGCGGTGTTCCTGTTGGGAACATTCCGGCTGGCGCTGATGGTCGTGTATTCTGGGTTGACCCATCTTCAAGTGTTGGGAAGTCTGGTGCTGTTGGAAGCGATAGCAATGACGGACTTTCACCAGATAACGCATTTCTAACCCTGCAAGCGGCCATTAATGCTTGTGATAACTGGCGCGGTGATGTTGTTATATGCAAAGCCGGAACGCAGACAGTGACCACCCCTGTTTTGTTCAACAAAAAGGGAATTACGGTTATGGCCGAAAATATCGGCCTGCCCATGAGGGCAAAGGGTGAGCGCTTTATGCTTTACGGATCACACACTGACGGCCCAGCCGCAATAATTTCTTATCCTTGCCGAGTTATTGGCATGGGCTTCTGCGGTTCAGAAGCTGCGGGCGGCTCGCTTGAAATCGACGGCACTACAGGCGGCTTCGATGGTGGCAACTTCGCAGGCCTGGAATATTGTCGCTTTAGTCATTGGGGCATTGCCAAGGCGCATGCCCTGATTTTACAGGGCACGGGCGACGTGGAAGTAGCTCACTGCTATATAGATGGATACACAGCAGGATACACCGTGGCCGCAATTCAATGTGAATTGGCTACGGCTTCAGGAACGTGGGCGACTTATATCCATGACAACCTGTTTATGAACCCGACAACCTACGCTATCAAAATGAAGACAAGCGCCGTCCCTGTTCGTGGGATTGTTTATAACAACCAGCTTATTGGAAGCGGCAAGTTCTTCGACGATAACGACGTGACTGGCTCATTCGGGTTTTACGGGAACTGGCTGCCCACCGCAACCGACACCGGCTCGTATGCCGACACTATTGACAATTTGCAGGCGGCTGGATACGACTTCGCTGATAACCATTACGCAGAATAGATCAATGGGGAGGGGCTAACCACCCCTCCCAAACATTAACACCGGAAAGAATGAGTTATTATAAAAATGGTTGACAGGATCAAATGAGGTTTGAATTTATCAGTGGTACACCGCCGACTGTCGAGTGTGACAGTCTAATTTATTGTTCTCACCATCCAAAGAAGGTAATGGCGATGGAACTTCATACTATTAAGATGCTGAAGTTCCCCATGAAAATTGACGGCGAGACAACGATGTCCCATGCCATAGATGTATGGATGCAGTGTCCGTACTGTGGCTATCTTGAACTATTTGGGATTGCTTTAAGTAGAGATCAATGGGAGAGTGTTTATGGAAAAGGCGTGGAATCGAACTGATTGTGAAGTCGGTCATGAGCCGAACTTCCCAATCGACTGCCCTCATTGTAGGGAAGCTCCTATGTTTCTCAGATACAGCCGGATATACTTTGAAAGGACTTCCATGAGTCATGAGAGTCCGATTAACAGTATTGGGTTTAAGTGTGAGGAATGTGGGTA
>DATKVL010000234.1:0-1616 GCA_035530115.1 Dehalococcoidia bacterium
CTTATCTGAATAACGATGCCATTGAGTGTACCCTCTAAAAGGTTTGCTTAATGTTACTACTTGAGAAGAATCTGCTTGAGTTCCTGCATAAGTTAATCCATTTTTAATATATCCAAAACTATTAACTTCAATACCTACAGAATTTTTGTGCATATGATTGTTTCCTGTTCCTAAGTGCCAACCCCAGCCACCTTGCGGTGTACATTGTACTAAGACTCCATCATATTTATTATCATTGCCTTTTATTGATTGTCCACCTAATACAAATTCTGTAGCAATTGTTCCACGAGTATCTCCAGCCCAATGGTCTATAGTTTTAAAAGGATTGTTCCAACCTGCTGTATGGTGTAGAAAAACATACTCTGGTCTGCTTCCAGTCATATATTCATCTTTAGGTAACATATAACGGTTAAAAATTAAATTTTTAGTTTCATAAATAGATTCTTTAATGTCAGTAGTAGCGCTGCCAACACTCATAGCAAACCAAGTCAAAGACCCTACAATGCCATCAGCAGTAAGTCCGTTTTTAGTTTGCCATTTTTTTACAGCGGCTTCAGTCTTTCGCCCAAAGTCGCCATCACTATTAATTCCAAGAATTTTTTGTAGTTCCTTGACTTCATTGCCTTTTGTTCCTTTTCTTAATGTTATTTGCATAATGTTTTATTTTAATTAATTTAGTTAATTTAGTTATTTTAGTTCTTATAATAGTTTTTTTGCTTTTTTTATTAATTTTTTTTCTTCCAATAATGACCAAAACCTTTCATCAACTAATTCATCTAATTCCCACCCATATTCATTTTGAATTATATCAGGCATCATACCGTTAACATACCACACTGATATTATATTTAAAATTTGCATTTCAGTTAACCCCAAATCTTCTATAATTTTATCATTGTATTCAAATTCTTTCATAATTTTTTTTATTTATAATAATTTTTTCGCTTTTTGCCATTCATTTATTTGCCAATCTAATTTACTCATAGCTGGTTTTTCTTTTTTAGTTTCAGTTCGTTCCCAAGTTCTAATTGCTGCCTTCCAGTCTTTCATTTTAGATTTACCTACTAACCAGCCCTTACTTTCATAAAAGTCAAAGAACGCTTCAGGGTCTACATTATTAACCCTTTCAACACAATAATTTTTAATTTCTAAAAGCGAAGGCTTATTAAAATATTTATTTATTATTATTATTTCTTTATTCTTATTATTATTCTTATTAATAGTTGTGCAATTTTTAAAGGACTTGTTGTTTAAATTTTGAATAACTTGTTGTTCATTTTTTGCATAACTAGTTGTTGAATTTTTACAGGACAAGTTAGTTAAAATTTGCATAACTTGATTTTCATTTATTTTAAAGTATTGTTTAGCAGGCATTCCCCTTCTTTTTACTTCAATTAATTTAAAGTCTTTTAAAATTTTAAGACTAGTCCTTTGATGATAAGAATTTAAAGTGGTGTCCAATTCTATATTATTTTCAGTATTAAAAAACCAGCCATCAGTCATTCCATTTGCTATAAAGTATTCTTCTTTGCTTATTAAATCAGCTAAAAGAATAGCAGCATTTATACCTACCTGCTTTGCAAGTTCTTTGTTTAATACAATAAAAGCTGTGCTGC
>DATKVL010000235.1:0-1361 GCA_035530115.1 Dehalococcoidia bacterium
GAGAGCAGTAATTATTCCTACCGGAATCTCCGTAGGAGGAATTATGGTACGGGCTAAAGTATCGGCCAGGATGAGGAAGATGGCGCCAACCAGCGTGGATAGAGGGAGCAAAAACCGGTAGTCCGGTCCCCAGATAAGCCTTACTGCATGAGGGATGAGTATGCCGACGAAACCGATAAGGCCAGTGAAGCAAATCGCTGAGGAAGTGATAAGGGTAGCAGCAGCCAGTAATATGAGTTTGACCCTTTCCACATTGATGCCCAGTTGTTGGGCCTGCTCTTCGTCAAGCTGCATTACATTGAGCGGTCGGGCGTGAATCCAGATGACTACAAGGCCCGCTAACACACAAGGGAGGACCGTCCACACCTCAGACCATTTAGTCAGGTAAAGTCCGCCCAGCAGCCAAAATACAATCCCGTGTAGTTCTTCACCGGAAATGGTCATGAGATAGGAGGTGATGGAGGCCAGAAAAGCACTTAGAGCTACTCCAGCCAGGATAAGCGTGGTGGCTGGCAGGGTTTTGCCGACACGGCCCAGCAAATAGACCACAGTGACGGCGCCTATGGCACCGACAAAGGCAAATAATGGCACGGCCCCAAAAGCCATCCAGGCTAATGTGAAAGGAGTAAGCATGGCAATGGTCGCCCCCAGTCCAGCTCCGGAGGCCACACCTAGAAGATAAGGGTCAGCCAGGGGATTACGAAAAAGTCCCTGATAAGTAGCTCCGGCTACTGCCAGGGCTGCTCCTACTAAACCTGCCAGAAAGATGCGTGGCAGCCTGATATCAAGAATTATCGTTTCCAGAATTTCCAGGCTCAACGGCACCCCAAAAATTTCGGGAGAAGAAGGGGTTATATGAACGAAGGGCAGTTGAGAGAGGAGGACTTGAAAAGTAGTGGTAAAGGGTATATGAACACTTCCCAAAGCAGTGGCAAACACGGCTACCACTACCAGCAATGCAGCCAGCCCCAGTAATGAGTAAACTCTACTTTGCCAGCGAATGGCAAAAGGGATAACGGGCTCGCTAAATACCTCAGCTACAGTACGCGCCATCGTCGAAGTCTAATTTAATATTCAATGCCTTCCCGGCTTTGTATTCCCTGACTATAAGGATGCTTCACTTCCCTCACCTCACTGACCAAATCTGCCTTTTCTATAATCTTTTCTGTAACGCCCCGACCGGTCAAGACAAGCTCTAACTTTTCTGGCTTTGTCTCCAAAAGAGAAAGGACCTCTTCTTCTTTCAGAAAGCCGTCGCGCACGGCAATGTTTATCTCATCCAGGACCAGCATATCCCAGGATGGGTCCTGGAAAAGCTCCTTAATAAATTCCAGCCCCCTGGAGCATTCCTGGCGGACATC
>DATKVL010000236.1:0-2454 GCA_035530115.1 Dehalococcoidia bacterium
GTGCCCTCTCTGCAGCTCTCTCTTGATAATATGCAGCGTTCTCCGGGTCTATCTCGCCCAGGGCCTGAGCAATTTTGTCTACTGCTTCAGCCTGGACCGAGGGTACCATCCAGTTGCCTGTAACATTGAGAACCGTGATAATAAGGTCGGGATTTTCTGCAGCTTCAATCGCTCCAGAGATATTCTGGAAACTTTGTTGGTAATCGTGGATGAAAAGGGCCTTGCTGTTAGCCAGTGCCTCGATATCGCTGGGCTTTATATCATAATGTCCCGGGCACACGCCTGGCGGTATAAGGGTGCGAGTTTCCATTTTGCCGTCAGCGACATCCTGAATAATGTTGGTGATAAGAGAGCTCCCGGCCATGATATCAGTCGAAGGTTGGGCATGTTGGGCAAGGACCAGGACTGTCACTAAAGTCCCCACAAGCGCTGCTATCGACAAGCCTATCAGAATTTTTCTTCTCATAATTCCTTTTTTAACACCCCATGCATTTGCAACTAATTGCAATTAGCGGGCAAAAAAATTAATCCTTTTCCAGTTGTATTTGAGACTTTAAGAAGTCTATCTGTCGCACCTTGCCCTGAAAAACCTTCCTTTCTCCGAAGAGGGTCTCTACTTCTACTCGCCGGTCAGCAATTGTCAGGCGTGCGATGTCCTCCAGAATCGGCTTGTCGCCTTCTTTAGCCTCATAAAGTTTAGCCATACACATCCTAATGCCTCTCCTTGCTCTTTGGTAGAGCCTGTTCTGCTTTCATTAGTTCGTCGCTAACCGCAGCCATCTTGGTGGCTGCTTTTTGTAATTGTTGTGCTACCTCAGTGGATGATGAGACAACTTTATCAGCCCAATCACGGAACTCTTTCTCATGCTCGCTGTTATGTTTAATCCAATAGTCAAGCAGAATTTGCAGTTTTTCTTGAATGTCATCCATAGCAATGCTTTTATTCACAATGGTTGGTCAGGCTTTGTTTCCTTTTTTTCTACGGCACCCACTGCACTTTCCCGAAATGGCCAGGTGCCTTAAATCAGCATCAAAGCCATATTTCTGAAGCAAGGTATCTTTTAGTGGATGTAGCGCAAACTCCTCCAGGTCTATTACCTTGCCGCAGCTATGGCAAACGAGGTGATGGTGATGCCCCTTCTCAGCAACATGATAGCGGACACGTCCTTCGCCAAAATCGGCTTCCGTAACTAAATTTAATTCCTTCAGTAACTCTAGAGTGCGATAGACGGTGGATATATTGGCATAGGGATAGCGACTATGTAACTGCGCGTAGATTTCTTCAGCGCTGATGTGCCTGTCGGCATTATGAAGTGCCTCAATGACCAGCATGCGCTGGGGAGTTAAGCGGTGCCCCGTTTCGCGAAGAATTTCGTGGCAGCTCATTGGCGGGGGTATTATAACAGGACAGGAAAATTATTGCAACAAGTTGCTAATGCAATTATTTGCTTGTCTTACTTTCCAGCGATATGGTGACCGGCCCATCATTATAGATTTCCACCAGCATATGCTCCTGAAAAAGCCCTGTTTCCACCTTGAGCCCTGTGGAGCGAACTTGCTCCGCAAAAAACTCATATAATTCCTTAGCCAGGTCCGGAGGGGCCGCCTCGGTGAAGCTGGGTCGTCTCCCCTTGCGCGAATCAGCCAGAAGAGTAAATTGGCTTACTACTAAAATATCTCCCCTTGTTTCCAGCGCGGAGAGAGCAAACTTGCTTGCCTCGTCAGCAAAAATACGCAGGTTAACCACCTTGTTTGCCAGGTAACTAGCGTCTTCCTTCGAATCACCTTGAGCAACGCCGAGAAAAACCACCAGCCCCCGGCCAATCTTGCCTACTATATTGTCATTCACGCTCACTGAGGCCCTGGAAACCCGCTGCACTAACACTTTCATCTCGATTTAGCTCGTATAATTATGCCACCTTCTCAAATTTATTTCTCATGATTATTCTGAGGACATAATACCTGATTTGTAGTAGGCCTAATTGGTGTGGTGTCCCTGGAATTTGCTGGGGTTTATTCAAGGGTATGAGAGAGATTATGACGGCATTTTCAAGCTGACAGGGGGATTTTAACGGTCGACTAGAGCATAATATTTCTATTTACTTCCATGATCTATCCAACCACATCCCTTCAATTTCTCCACTTTCCGCATCAATCGCAAAAGACCCTATCTTTTTAATACTGCCTCTAGCAAAGCCACCAGAATGTCCGTAGTCAAAGCTTACTTTCCATTTTCCCTCAGTCTTTAGCGCGTATGTAAGCTGCAACTCGGAATAATCCGTAACACCCAAGATGTGGAGGACTTTCTCAGCCATTCTTTTTAATTCTTCTGCTTGTACGCTCATAGTCTCAAACTACCCCCGGCAAGAGTTTATTATCCATCTTACCACAAAATTCATTTCTCGTGTATATGTGTATTCCCAATTGAACAGAAGTGTATCTCACTTGCGGTGC
>DATKVL010000237.1:0-1266 GCA_035530115.1 Dehalococcoidia bacterium
AAGGCGGGCTGTTTCAGGATTTTGCCCCTTCGGCTTATCATATGAAGTTTGTTTTGCTTCCGTTTCTAAAGCGAATGGGTGTCCGGGTTGAACTTGACATAATCCGTCCTGGCTATGTGCCAAGAGGCGGTGGGATTATAGAAGTTAGAGTTGAGCCGGCGGGTAAATTGAAGCCATTAAATCTTACCGAGCAGGGGGAGATTTTCAGTATCAAAGGCATAGCGCTTTCCTCGCATTTGAAAGAAAAGAGGGTAAGCCAGAGGATGGCAGCGGAATGCAAGAGGGTATTAAGCTCTTATGGTTATAAAGCAGAAATTGAGAAAATCGAGGACGAAAGCTCCCTTCAAGAAGGAGCAGCCCTGGCGATATATGCCGAGACGAGCCTGGGTAACCGGATGGGTTCCGACAGGGCAGGGAGGCCAGGCAGAAGCTCGGAATCCATAGGCAGATATGTGGCTGAGAGGTTTATAGAAGATGTTAAAACTGGTGCCACAGTTGATAGATATATCGCAGACCAGCTCATAATCTATGCTGGCTTAGCCGAGGGGGTCACCAGGTATTCAGTCCCTTGCATTACTGAACATGTGGAGACAAACTTGTGGCTTATCGAGGAATTTCTTGACGCCAGAACAAAAATTAATGGCAATCTCCTGGAGATAGCGGGGATTGGCTTCGCCTGAAGGATGTTTAGGATGAGTTTGGCAGACAAGCTGGATTTTGCCGCAATAGTAGTGTTTCGGGGGTGAATATGGAGAGTTTAATTAAGCGGGCAGCAAAGGATTTGGCTGAAAGTAAATATGCCATTGCATTAACCGGGGCGGGCATGTCAACCGAATCAGAAATACCTGATTTCAGGGGACCAAAGGGCATCTGGACCACGAATAAAGAGGCGGAGGCTAAGGCTTATCAAAGATACGAGCTTTTCCTGAACAACCCCAGGGCATACTGGGAGGAAATACTGGGGCTTCAGGGGACATACGGGACGTTTCATGAACAAATCAGGCAGGCTAAGCCAAATCCAGGGCACTATGCTCTGGCTGAGCTCGAAGCTCTGGGGCTACTAAAGTGCGTAATCACGCAAAACATTGATGGTTTACATAAAAAGGCAGGGAGTAAGAGGGTTTTAGAATATCACGGCAGTGTCAATGCGCTGAGGTGTATTTCGTGCGGATCAAGGTTTGCCTGGGAAGAAGTCTCCCTGGATGAGCTTCCGCCTCGCTGCAAGTGTGGTGCTGTCCTGAAAGATGATGTAGTTCACTTCAAGGA
>DATKVL010000238.1:0-8057 GCA_035530115.1 Dehalococcoidia bacterium
AGAATATACTGGCTGGCTTTCCGCTGCGCCGGATTATCACGGAGCTCACGCATAAAAGTAACAGGATGTGGAGCATTTATTATTATGAGCTTCTCCAGATATTCAGGATGACGCATTGCGAACGGCCAGGCTACCCCACCACCCCAATCATGAGCTACGAGGATGAACTTCTTATACCCAAGGTGCTCGGCAAGAGCACGAATATCCCCGATGAGATATTTCATTCGATATTGCTCGACTTCGACAGGTTTCGATGATAAGTTATAGCCACGCATGTCCGGAGCTACAGCCTGGTAATCTCGTCCGAACTCGGCAAGTTGGTTCTTCCACTCGTACCAGAACTCAGGAAAACCATGGAGGAACATTATCAATTTCCCCTTGCCCGCCGTTACATAGTGGAGGCGTATGTTATTGACATCAGCATATTTATGTTCGAACATATTTTTTCTTGGCGGCATGGTATCCTCTTTAATCCCGCATTATACTCAAATCGGTATCACTACGTCTAACTTTAAAATATCTGTACAGAGATAAATTCCTGTTGCTACTTTTAAATTTTTTATAAGATTAACTTTCGGGCATGGACAAGACAGCTGAGATACAACACGCGCCTTAACATCATTCCCACCTTGGTTTTTATGAAGTGCGGGGGTGGTATGCACTAAGGTTCTGGGAAAACTAAATTATTACCTGCTATCTATAAAGGAGTATCTTGTCGGTGACGTTTGGGGTATACCGGTTTGCACATGAAGCTAGATTGCAGCTTCGCTACCGGGAGCCTTCCGGCCAGGGCTTTTCACCGAGAGCGATGCGGCACAGGTCAGTGATGAATATGTTGGGCAAATTGAACTGCAAGCTGGGTCGCCTGAACACTCCGTCACATATAGGGCAGCAAGTTATGATGGCATCGGCACCGCACGCAATGGCATCCTCGAAGTTTTTCTTCTGGATGTCAACGGCAAGCTCCCGGTTAGTGTAGATAAGGGGGGCGGTGCAGCAGACGGCGTTCAACCGCTCGTATTTTCTGTTCGGCCGTTCCACGCCGATAAGCTCGAAGACCTCATCCAGAAAGGCATCATACTCAGGGATCCATCTGGTAGCGCAGTTGGCCTGGTAGGCAACCTTCTTGCCCAGTTTGGTGATGTTCTTTTTGTGGTCTCTTAGATAGTTGCGCAGGTATTCGTAGAGGTGCATGTACTTGAAGGGAACTCTGAAACCATACTCCTTGGCCTCTATGTGCGCGAGGACAAAGCCCTCATTGTGAATGTACACGATGTCTTTGCCCAGCCTTGCCAGATTGTCAAGGACTCGCTGACCGTACTTTCCGACGAAACTCTCCCCGCCCATATGCACATAGCCTACAGGAGACCCATACTCCCCGCCTCTCACTATGGTCATACCTGTGAATAGCTGGCTGTCAAATGTGCCCTCGGGGAAGTTGTCAAACCGGAACGAGTCGAGTGACAGGGCTGGCTTATCAGGGTTGCCCGGTATCAACTGCTCGGGGTCTTCTCCCCCTTCGACTGCCTTGACATATGCCTCGCGCGCTGGTTGGCCGACTATTACTATGGGACAGGTGCCTATTTTCTCCTGCATCTTGAAGATAAGGTCAGAAGGGTCAGCTCCGGTAGGGCAGTAACTACTGCAGGTAATACAGGTAGTACACTTGCTCAATATTTCGGCGTCTTTGCCCTCCACGAGCAGCGTAATCTCAGCAATCGCCTTATCCCTATCATAACCGGCATACCTGCAGTTCACCAGGCAGTCGCCGCACAGGTCACACTTCGAAGCATCCCACATTTTTGCCCTCCTTTGTAGTAATAGTCTAGTTTTTCTAAAATGTTAGCGCACATTATATCATTCCCCGCATTGGCAAGCGGAAGGGAAAGAGCACCTGACTTTTAATCAGGGTGTCACATGTTCGAATCCTGTACGGCCTACCAGCTAAATCATCAGAATTTGCTAACATTTTTGCTGGCGCACTTTTCACCACCATGAAAGACCAAGAGTGACCTAAGTGACCTAAAGGATTATCAATGATTATTGATATATTATGCCGGTATTCGCATAGGCTCACGATCTGGTTCCTTTTCCTTAACATCTACAGTGGGGCCTTCTTGATCCCATCCTGTGAACTCGATAATCACTGTTCTTTGGTCACGTACTGGTCTAAGCTTCCGTTCCAAGAGTTGGCCAAATCGGGGATCATGAGTGGAAACAAAAAGTTGCCGCTTTTCTCTTACTCTTCTAAGCAAGTCAATAATACCTAGCAGATTAACGTCATCTAAACTTTGCAGTGGATCATCCAGTATTGCTGCTTGGATTGGTAGAGATTTAACACTAAGATTAAAGGCGAGGAAAACTGAAACTGCAAGTGCATTCATTTGTGAGCTTGACAAAATTGCTTGAGGCGAATTAGAAGATATATTACGAGAGGAATCTTTGATTTCCGTATCAAGGAGACCACGTCCCCTATAAAAATCCGATAGAAAACGCACTGTTCGGAATGAGGGATGAGGATCAATTGTTGAGTATATCCACTGTAGAAGTTCTCCGATGTGCCCAAGCTGCTCGCCGACCACAAAGTAGGATGCATCACGAAGTCCATCTATAATTCGTGTCACCAAATTACCTGTTAGATGTCGTTCTTTTAACTTCTTTTCAAGATTGTCGACATCATCCTCAACAGTTTTAATTTCATTAGCAATCTCAACTCGACGGGCTATTTCGGAGGCACGAGCGAGCATTAACGCAATCTCCTCTCCCTTTTCCTGTTGTAGGGATATGTCAGTGGTTTTCTTTGCAAGGCTCTGAACCCAATCAGATAAAACCTTAGTTATGTTAGTCTTTGGCTCAAGTTCTACCTCTAATTCTCGAAGTCGACGATCTCTGGTTTCTAACCAACGACGATTTTCTTTGGCTATATCCTTAACCTTTTGTAGTTCCATATCAGCATCTGAGCGTGCCTTATCGCAATCTTTCATAACAGAAGCTAGTGCCATAACGCGCTGGTGCCCAGGAAGCTGTTTTGTTTTGTCTTCAGCAGCAGTACCAATTAGCTTCTCAAGTCGTTGACGTGTGCTATCCCTATCATATTCTTGGCCGCAGACCGGACATTCAGGTCCCAAGTGTCGTAGTGCAAGCTCTGCAATGGTTCGTAACTCCTCGTGAGACTCACGTAATTCTACTTGACGCTGACGTTCTTCAGCAGCCTGCGATTCAGCTTCAGCAAGCTCTTGGCGAACAGCACTTAATTCTTTATCGGCTTTGTCAAAAGCTTCTTGAAATGCTTTTTCATCTGGTATAACCATTGATAATCTATCCTTAATCTCTGACAACAAATCTTCTGCAATATCCCTTCTGCGCTCTGTAGAACGTCGTATAGCTTCCAATTGTTTCATCACTTCATTAATCTTAAACGGAGCCTCCGAGGAACTCGGACTTGGAACTTGTTCCGCGCCAATGCCTAAATCAAGAGACCCTCGCCACCATTCAGCCCAAATCAAACCAACATTAACCTCAGACTCTCCCATGCTGCTAGCTAACTTATTTAACTGATCCTGTAACCTATATAATCGAGAGCGGGCTTGTTCCAAATTATTCTGCACGGAAGTAGTAGATCTGCTCCATGCATTCCTAGCTCGTTCGAGCGCCAGTTGAAGCTCATTGACTCTGCCAACTCCAACTAATTCACTAACAGATTCGAAACGCTCCTTGTCTGTATCTGCTTCAATGAATTGACGAACTAAATCTTGTTGGAGGTAAACGCTGCGGGTAATAGCTGTAGTAAGTGAAAGGGTTCCATTCTTTGTTAGAAGAGCCTCAGGCCATATTGTTTGGAAAAGTTTTATAGTTGCCACGGGCTCGTTTATTACCTCACCATTAAAATCCAAACGTAATTGCTGGTTTTCGCCATCGAAACTACGAGATACTGTATATAACTCATTGTTGGGTGCGCGCATTGTAATAGAAACGTGAGCTTCACCAGACTCTGAATATTTAGATAGAATCGCATCTTCTTTGCCAATACGCGGGATTTTACCGGTTAAAGCCCATAATATTCCATCGAATAAAGAGGTTTTACCTCGACCATTAGCACCGACTACGATTACCGCATCTGCATCCAAGTCGAAAAATTGGTATTGAGCAAAACCCCTAAATCCTGTAAGTTCAATCGACTTTATCTTCATTTTCCATCCGATATTTATGTAGATTCTCAACAATTGGTTTTTGTTCAAGAAATGCATTAATAACTGTCTCAACTGCTTTCGTCGGTAATCCTCGGTTCGACAATAGCTTAGGCAACATATTAAGCACAGACTCCCCAACTTCGTTAATAGTCTCAACCTGAAGAGGGAGCAAGGGTAATAGAACTTGTCTGACATCGTCTAATGCCTTAATGTCATCACCGGTAGCTACAAGCTTTCTGACACGTGAAATATCATAACGAATTTCTGTTAATTTTAAACCATCCTGCCTAGCAACTGGGCTGGGAGTCAGAAGGACAAGATAACCTTCCCATGACTTAGGGTCATAGCGAGTTGTATATTTTGATACTAACTCTACTAAGGATGCTTGGGCATCTGCCCAATTGGACGAGAGATCCCCCCAAGTATCATAGACGACTACTGCTACTATTCCATAATCATCCTCGAACAATCGGACATTCGAAGTTTGCCAGTTTTCAGTAATATCTAGATTTACACGTCTATATCCGTGAGTCTCAAGAGTCTTTGTAGCATTAGCTAGTAATTCCGTTACTGTGAGTGTAAATTCCTTTTCCATTATGACAGAAGCTCCATTATTAAATCCGGTTCCTCACGGATCCGATCAATATTATACATCTTGAGTCTCTTGGGAACTGGAATCAAGCTATTTGGTTCCTCTTGCCATACAATATTTTCGGGAGGTGCTACATCTGTTGGTTCAATACCTTGTACACCAGAAATTATAGCCCTAACAATTTCATAATCGCCATAATCATTATATTGTTGACTGTGCTTGATTCTCATTTCCAGAGCTGGCCATCGCAAATATCCCTGTCCATGTGCCGCAATTACCATCCCAATAATTGAATTATCACGCCGGAACTCAATAATGCCGTCTGGTCGAAAAACAGCTTGACTGCCACTCTTACGCTCAATAAAACCCACTACTATTAATAGGTCAGCTATCCACTTGGTTAAGACGCTTCGCTGGGGTAAATATAAGGCTGTATTTAGTGTCCATCTCGCTCTGATTTTTCCTAGTTTAATAAGCCCATCCTGCGTTATACGCTGACACAGAGTATGAATATCTTCGCTATCCCAACCATGTTCTTGGATTTGATCTATACACGCTTGCTCCAAATTAGCGCAATGCTCCTTTACTACCCTGTTGGCAAGTCTATCCATGAACTCACACCAGCTCATTTGCAGATAAACCTCAGTGGGCAAGCCAAGTTTTTTAAATAGTGATGACTCGCTTATCGTACTTGGATCAACTTGGTAGACTCTTACGACTCCACGTAACTTGTCTAATATTCGTAATGCACTTTCTTCTAAAACACCAATGGAAGATCCCAGGCCAACAAAGACCGTAACTGGTGCACTCAACACTCTTTCCGTAACGATTTTTTCCCAACCATCGCGCCAACTTTCCTCCAATGATATTGAACGAAGCACCCAACGGTCAGGGTCAGCATTAACGTTACGATGCAAATATACTAAGTTAGAAAGGCCAAAACTAGCATAATCCTCTGGTTTATTAATTATCGTTACATTACCATGCGCCCCGATCTGTGACAATGCATTAGAAAGCGCTAGATCAAAATTCAGTGTCAATACACAACTCAATGCTTGCTCATATAGCATGGCTGCAGTGAGCAAATGGCCTCTATTGGGTTCTGCTTGGTGGAGACAGTCGCATGGAAACCTAACAATTAAATCGCGTTGGGAATTAGTTTTTGACCACACGGCATCAGCAACGCACGATAGGCTATCAGGTTCAGGACAATCGCCGCCGTCCAGCACCCCGTCCTCTACAAGTTTGCGATGTGCATTCAGTGCTAATTCTCTGGATAGTGGCAGGCTTGTAGGTGGTTCTGCCGAACATCCTGCACCCACCACCAGTACTACACGTCCACCTTCCGGCTGAGATATTGCATGTAACAAATCAGATGGCAATCTCATTGACTCCCTCAACCCTTCTCTTATCTTCCTTCAATAACTGCCCCTTCTTCCATCACTACAATCTATCACTCACAAATTACTCATGTCGCAAAATTAATTATATGAGCTATACGGACTATACGTAAAATTTCAGTTAAAGTCAATAAATTTTCTGTTATATTTTTGCTAACGAACTTTTCACCACCACGCAAAAACTAAAAGTTACTTAGCGGTATAAATCGCAGCTAACCAGCCTCTTTTTGTGAAGGAGAGCACCAGATGTTTTGGTAGAAAGGGCATAATGTTACAATTAGTTATATGCCAGCGAATCTACCGCCACAGTATTTTGAGGCTGAGAAGAGATATAGGTCAGCCAAAGAGCCAGAGGAAAAAATTGCCGCCTTGCAAGCAATGCTTGCCATTATGCCCAGGCATAAAGGCACCGATAAGCTTCATGCCGCGCTGAGGCGGAAGATTGCCAGGTTTTCCCAAGAGGCAGAAAGAAAGTACGCCACAGCCAGGAGTACAGGCTTCTATATCAGCAGGGAGGGTGCCGGACAGGTAATGTTGGTAGGGCCAGCCAATGCCGGGAAATCACAGCTATTAGCGGCGGTAACCGAGGCTATTCCGGAAATCGCCGAATATCCCTTCACTACCAAAACCCCTATTCCGGGTATGATGAAGTTTGAAGATATCCAGATACAACTGGTGGATACACCGCCCATCGGGCACAAAGAAGTGAGAGTACTACTGGCAAACAGCCTCAGAAACGCCGATCTGATTGCTATTGTAATAGATTTATCCCGGGAGCCAATAAGCCAGGTAGAGGCAGCTCTTCAAGGGCTAAGAGATGCAAGAATAGAGCCCTTAACGGATGGTGGTACACAAGCGACTCCGGGAAGTTATCCCAGGAAGATGTTAATCGTGGGGAACAAGAATGAGCTGGCAGGTTCAAACGAGAACTGGGAGCGCTTGAGTTCACAATACGCCAGGCTGTTTCCCCTGGTTCCCATTTCAGCCAGGGAAGGTGGCGGCCTGGAGGAGTTCAAAAGAGCAGTCTATCAAGCCTTGAATATCATCCGGGTTTATACCAAGACCCCCGGCAGCAAGGCCGACCTGACCGACCCTATGATAGTGGAGAAGGGCAGCACACTGGAAGAAGCTGCTGAGAGTCTCCATAAGGACTTTTATCAAAATTTGAAGTATGCCGTCGTATGGGGCTCAGGAAAGTATGACGGGCAGAGGGCCAGCAAAGAACATGTACTTCAAGATGGCGACATAGTCGAGTTTCATATCTAGACTTACGCAGAAGATTTTGGGAAAAATTTACGGTGGCAAGAACCCATGAGCTAAGTGAGAAAACTGCTGCCCTTTATCATAGTCTGACTTAAACCTTACACCAGAACCCTTTTCGAGACTTCCCTGAGGACAGTTTCTGCTTCCCTGACGATCTCCTGCACTAAATCGTCAACCCTGGGCATATCTTTAATTCGCTGAGCTACCTCACCGGCAGCCATAAGCGCTTTTTCTTTATTTCCTTCGAAGGTGGCTTTCATTGATTCAATCTCAAAATCAATCAAAGACATGTCGAGCGTTGTGTAATCATCGGGAGTGCCCAGGAAAACGCCAGGCGATTTCTGGAGAGTATTTCTAGCGTGTTCCTGGCTGCGGGGTGTTTTCAGCCACCGGGCAGGCCCGACAAAGCCGCGCGCCACAAGGGTCGCCCTGTCGCCTGCATCCACAACTGACTGTTTCCAGATCTGATGAAAATCACTCTCCTGTGTTGCCAGAAAGCGGGTCCCCATCAGTGCACCGTCTGCTCCCATGACCAGCGCGGCCGCCAGTGTCCTGCCATCGCAGAACCCACCGGCACCGACAACCAGCGTCTCGTTGTCTGATACTGTCTCC
>DATKVL010000239.1:0-7285 GCA_035530115.1 Dehalococcoidia bacterium
AAAGTTGCCTTGGGTATCCTGGCTTTTAGCCCTATCTCATTAAGGACTTTTAGCAACTTATCTCGGCGCCGTTGAAAAATGGCATTATGCTCAGCGATGTGTTCTTGGGAGCCGCGCAGAGCTTCCACAGCAGCATATTGAATTGCCTGGGGAATGCCTGAATCCAGGTTGGATTTAACTTTAAATAAGGCATCCACCATGTCAGCATTACCTACCACCATGCCTATTCTCCATCCTGTCATGTGATAAGTTTTGGACAGGGAATGAAATTCCACACCTCTTTTCTTTGCCCCGGGTATCTGCATGAAACTCGGTGGCTTGTAGCCATCAAAGGCAACTTCGGTATAAGGAGCGTCATGGCAGATTACTAGGTCGTGCTGCTGTGCGAAATGAACTGCCCTTTCAAAGAAATCAATGTCAGCTATAGCGCCGGTGGGATTGTTGGGGTAGTTAAGCCACATAAGTTTTGCCTTATCGGCTACCTCGCCTGGAATAGCTTTAAAATCGGGCAGAAAATCGTTTTCTTCCTTCAAAGGCATAAAATAAGGCTCGCCACCGGCTAATATGGTGCCCAGAGAAAATGGCGGATAGCCCGGGTCAGGCACCAAAGCCAGGTCACCAGGCTCGATAAAGCATAAAGCCATATGCCCGATCCCCTCCTTGGAGCCAATAAGCGGCAAGACCTCTTTAGCCGGATTCAAGGTAACCCCAAAGCGTCTCTCATACCACTCAGCAATGGCTTGACAAAGTTCAGGCAAGCCGGCGGTTTCAGAGTAACGATGGTTTGTAGGGTCATGAGCTGCCTGACACATATATTCGATGATATGAGATGGCGTAGGTAAATCAGGGTCGCCAATAGCAAAGCTGATTACTTCCTCCCCTCTGGCTCGAAGCTCAGCGATTTTCTGGTTTATTTCCACAAAAAGATACGGAGGCAATCTATTAAGCCTTTTAGCTAATTCCATTAACTCTTTCCTTCGAGAGCCATTCGCCAGTGAAAACTTCCTCCACTGGGCCGGTAAGTAACACCTCCCCTACCCTATCCCAGGACACGGTCAAAGTCCCGCCTTTGAGTATTATGTCAACCTGTGGCTCTACATAGTCCAATAATTGAGCGGCCACAGCTATGGCGCAAGCACCACTACCACAAGCCAGAGTTTCCCCAACACCTCGCTCCCACACCCTGGCTTCTATCTCCCCCCTGTTCAAGACCCTGGCTACCTCAAAATTAGTCCTTTGGGGGAACATGGAGTGTCTCTCCACTTTCGGTCCTATCTCAGCTAAAGGAAAATCAGCAATTGGCCGGGATAAAAAGCTCACGGCGTGGGGATTTCCCATGGATAGAAGAGCCAAAGTCAATTCTTTTCCGTTTAGCACTAAAGCATAATCCAATATTGGTATTATGTCAACTTTAACCTTCACAGGAATTTGCTCCGGTTGGAACTGGGGCAGGCCCATATCTACCTCGACCTGGTTGACCTTATTCCCCAACATATAAGCTTTAACCTTTCTTATGCCTGCCAAAGTCTCTATGGCAAGGTAGAGATTGCTTCGCTCTACGCTCGGTGACATTTTGCCAGTCAAGCCTTTCGCAATAGCATACTTGGCAAAACATCTCAGCCCATTGCCGGAAACCTCAGCTTCAGAACCGTCGGAATTTAAAATACGCATCTTTAAATCAGCGATGGTCGAACCCTGCACCAGTATCAAGCCGTCGGCTCCTACTCCAAAGTGACGGTCGCACATAGCTCGGGCCAATTCTCCCCAATCACCTTCTCCTGGTCCTGTGATGGTATCTACCAGGATGAAGTCATTACCCGTGGCTTGTAACTTGGAGAACTTCATGATATGAAGCCTTCTATGAGACCCTTTACTTTGTTCAGGGCGACAATGCTGGCTTTGGCTTTTGCCTCGCTATTATCAAACCAGTGAATTCTGCTATCGCTGAGGCGAAACCAAGCATACTGGTGGCGAGCCAGTCGATGGGTTTCATATTTTATTTTATCAATAGACTGAGGCAAAGTCATCTCGCCTCGAAGAAACTGTCCTATTTGCTTGTAACCTATTCCCGACATAGAAGGTAAGGAAGAGCTGTAACCCTTTTTCAATAGCTGTTCCACTTCTTCAACCAATCCTCTTTGTAGCATTTTATCAACACGCCAATCAATCTTTCTATATAGTCCGCTTCTTTCTTGGGTTAAACCAATGAGCAGGATGGGGAAACCTGGCGACTCTTTACGTTGTAATTGAGAAAGAAATTGCCCTGTCGCATGATAGATTTCCAGGGCCCTTATTACGCGTCGGATATTCCTGGGACTGATTTTTGCTGCTGCCGAAGGGTCAATATCCTGCAATTCCTGATAAAGGCTTTGGCTACCTTCTTGCTCTGCTCTGGCTTCTAACCGGCGTCTTAGCTCTTGGTCAGGTGGCACCTGAGGTATTTTCCACCCCTCCACCAACGACCATACATAAAGGCCACTGCCGCCGACCAGTACTGGCAATTTGCCTTTCTGCTGAATGGCTTTCAGCGCCTCAATGGCTAGTTGGTGATACATAGCCAGGCTAAAATCTTCGTCAGGCTCTACTACATCGATGACATGGTGAGAGACCGATGCCCTCTCGGCCCAAGTTGGCTTATTAGTGCCGATATCCATATACCGATAGACCTGGCGGCTATCAGCGCTTATTATCTCCAAGGGAAAGTATTGAGCCAGGTGTAAAGCAAGCTCACTTTTACCTACAGCGGTGGGACCAACGATAGCAATCACTGGCTACTGACTACTTTGTTCTCTTTTTTGATTTCAGCGGTTTTCTTGACAATGCTCACGAATTCTTCGGCTTTGAGGCTGGCTCCACCAACCAGGGCACCATCGATTTCTGGATGGGAAATAAACTCAGCAATGTTAGCACCAGTAACACTGCCACCATAAAGGATGTGTAAATCTTGAGCTATGCTCTTATTCCATAGCTTAGCCACAGCATCACGAATAAATTGGATAGTGGCTGCTGCCTGCTTGCCGCTCGCCGCCTTGCCTGTGCCAATAGCCCAAACTGGCTCGTAAGCAATCACTAAATCACGGACAGGCTCTAGACCATTCAAAGCTGCCGTCACCTGCCTATTAATCACCTCCTCTGTCTTGCCAGCTTCATTCTCTGCAAGCCTCTCCCCAACACATAAGATAGGCTTAAGCCTGTTTGCCAAAGCCGCCTTTACCTTCTTGTTAACTATTTCATCAGTTTCCCCAAAATACCCTCTCCGCTCGGAATGTCCCAGTATGACAAATTCACACAACTCGCTGAGCATCAGCGGGGATATCTCACCGGTGTAAGCCCCTTCAGTCTCAAAATACATATTTTGAGCACCGAGCTTAATAGACGAACTCTGGAGCATCATACTTACGGCAACTAAAGATACGAATGGCGGACAAAGTACCTTTTCCACTCCTTCTATCCTGTCAAGCTTATCAAGCATCTCGAGGACAAGCTTTTCAGCTTCAGTCGCCGTGGTATTCATTTTCCAGTTGCCAGCAACAAAAGGGATCCGCATTTCACAACCTCCTGTTATTTCTTATCTAACAAAACTTTCACACCAGGTAATGCAGCGCCTTCCAAGAACCTCAGGCTGGCACCACCCCCTGTGGAAACATGGGTCATCTTATCAGTTAATCCCATTTCTTGAACTATTTCAGCAGAAGAGCCACCGCCAATAATAGTAGTGGCATTGAGGGTAGACAAAAAACTGGCTATAGACCTGGTTCCTTGAGCAAATTGAGGTATTTCATAAATTCCCATAGGACCATTCCACATGATGGTACGGCATTTTGCCAATTCACTGCAGAAAAGCTCAATTGATTGGGGGCCAATATCCACGATATGGCTACCCGATGGTATATTAGTTGTTGGCACTACTCTAGTTGGGGCTCCGGCTCTGATTTCCTCCACCACAACTGCATCAATGGGTAGCAAAAATGGCACCCTCCACTCCTCGGCTTCCTGTAACAATTTCTTGGCCAGGCCCAACTTATCGTCCTCTACTAAAGAATGCCCTACCTCATATCCTTGTGTCTTTAAAAAAGTAGCGGCCATGCCACCGCCAATCAACAGCATATCAACCTTTTTTAGCATATTTTGCAATAGTTCTATCTTATCGCCCACCTTAGCACCGCCTATAAGGCAGGCCGAGGGCCGCTCTGGATTATGCAAGAGCTTCTCCATAACCTCTAGCTCTTTTTTCATTAAAAAGCCAGCCACCGCAGGCAAGTATTTAGCTACACCTACGGTAGAAGCGTGAGCCCGGTGAGCAGTGCCAAAGGCATCATTAACATAAATATCAGCCAGCCTGGCCAGCTTCCGGGCAAAGTTGGCATCATTTGCTTCTTCTTCGGGGTGAAAGCGCAGATTTTCCAAAACCAGAATATCGCCCTCTTTGAGTGTCCCTACCTTTCTTTCTACTTCCTGCCCTATACAATCGGACGCTGTGCTGACAGACAAGCCCATAAGCTGTGATAACCTCTGTGCTATTGGCGCTATTCGCAAATTTTCGACCACTTTGCCTCCAGGGCGTCCTAAATGAGAGCAGAGGATTATCTTAGCTTTATGGTCAATGAGATATTTGATAGTAGGTAGCGAAGCTCGGATACGGCTATCATCGCTAATGGCGCCAGTGTTTATGTTTAGGGGGACATTAAAATCGACTCTGAGTAGAACTCTTTTGCCTTTAACCTCTATATCTTCAGCAGTCTTTTTCGGCATTTTCCCTCCTAGAGGTCGCGCTTCAATAGAAAACAAGCTGTCTCCTTAAGTGGAGCTTGCCTGGATGTGTCAAGCCGAGCAGCCTCGAGGTGTGCCAAAGCTTTGTGACAGTATTGCTCAGCCAAATTCTCGGCATAATCCCTGGCGCCTAAGTGGTCCAGAATCTTCGTAACCTCCGTGATATCTTCGCCCTTGATAGATTTTTGAAAATAAAGCTTCTCGAGTCTTTTTCTTGCCTCACCCCCACTATTTTGCAATCCGTAAACTACGGGCAAAGTTTTCTTCCTCTGAGAGATATCGCTAATAGATTTACCAATGCTTTCCTCCATTCCCCAAATTCCCAATATGTCATCATAAATCTGATAGGCTATGCCTAATTCCTTGCCGAACAGGTGAAAGAAATCCACCAACTTACTATCTTCGCTGCCCAGGTATGCTCCCAAAGCAGTCGATACAGCAAACAGGGCTGCTGTTTTTTTGGCTGCCATGTCAAGGTAGTCCTCGATGGTGATGTCGAGACGGTTCTCATATTCGACATCTAAGTATTGTCCATCACAAAGCTCCAAACAAGCCAGGCTCAACATTTTAGTGGAACTAGCGATCTTTTCATCAGCTATTCCCCTCTCTTTTAGCTTAAGTAACGCTAAATAAGCCAGAGTGAACATGGCGTCGCCGGCGTTTATCGCTTGAGACTGACCCCATAATTTCCATACAGTTGGCCGGTGATGGCGCTCATAGCTAGTATCTTCTATATCGTCATGGATTAAAGAAAAATTGTGGATGAGCTCGATGGCTGCTGCGGCGGGCAATACCTGCGACATGTCACCCCCCGCCGCTTGGCAACTAAGAAGGCAAAGGGTAGAGCGAATAAATTTGCCCGATTCTCTGCTACAGGGATGTCCATGCTCATCCTGCCAGCCCATATGGTATCGTAGCATATCACAAAGAACTGAAGGACAGCTATCGATAACCTTCTTTAACTCAACTCGCACTGTGTCGCGATAAGATGTGAAGGACTCAGGCAAGCTATATTTTATGCCCATAAAAGCCAGTCCATATTAACGGCTATGAAAACAGATTGTCAACTAAGCGGGCTTTGTGCCCTGCTGTCAAAGGTAGCCATAACGTACAAGATAACTGCCAACAAAAAGCTTGATAAAACTCTATCAGCACGCTATAATTAGCACTTTGGTAGCAAGAGTGCTAATTACAGGAGGCAATTATATGAATTGTTCTGTATGCGGGAATCCATTGCTTTTTGACAGGGTTGTTTTCCATTGTTCCTGTGGTGCCTTTATACACTCCTACTGTTGGGATGAGCATGTATTGCAAGCTCATCGACCATCCTTTGAGATAGGTAGCGTCAATTTAGATGGAGAATTTAGAGCAAGAGAGAGCAAAGTAGAGGAACAGGTTTCAAAGGTACAAGTCTTGGGGGAACAAATATCGGTGGAGCGAAGCCCGGAAGAACAGAGCCCGGAGGAACAAAGCCCAGAAGAAGAAATAGCACCTCTTTTGGAATAAAGGAGGATATACATGCCTACTTATCAATATCGCTGCCTGAATTGTAACCTTCAATTTGAGCTTAAGCAGAGCTTTAACGATAAGCCGATAGCTGATTGTCCTAGCTGCCACGGAATTGCCCGTCGCATTTTCTCTCCAGTCCCCATCCTATTTAAAGGGCCAGGCTTTTATGTAACCGACTCCAGGGAGGAAAAAAAAAGAAGGCCTAATCCTGAAGGGTTAAGGCAAAAAGAAAAAGATAGTGGAGGCAGTGGATCATGAAATGTCCTGTCTGTGGCAAAGAAGCCAGAGCCCATATTTATTACTGTGCCAAATGTGCCGTTTATGTGCACGAGAAATGCTAGCAGAGGCATGTAGCACAGGCTCACAAAGACTAGCTCACCCTTGTACTGTTATCATTCAAGCCCTATCATGCTATACTTAATTTGATTGTCCCTGTAGCTCAGCTGGATAGAGCGGCTGCCTTCTAAGCATTGAAGTAAGCTGGCTCGGAATCAGCCTCAAAATGGAGTAACCGACTCAAGCAGAGTCGATACTTATATCGGATCGGCAAAGAAAGAAAATGGTTACAGCTACTAGAACCCGGAACACGGAACCTGCCGGCAACCTTCCGGCGCCAGCCGGCGCCCTGTCCCTCGGCGAGGTCGGGACCCTGTCCCTCGACGAGCTCGCCGCCCGCTTCATGGCCTCCTGCCGCCGCGTCTCCCCCCGCTCGGGCCGTCGCCTCTCCCCCAGGACGCTCACCTACTACCAGATGTGCCTGGACGGCCTGCTCTACTTCGCCGCCCGCGAAAACTGGCCGGAGCCGGCGCAAATCACCCGCGACCACCTGCGGGACTTCATGGACTACCTGGACACCGAGACCCACCGCTGGGACGGCGGCCGCCGCCGGGCCACCTTCAAGAAGGCCTCCCCGGCCACGGTACACCACTATATGAAGGTGGCCAAGACCTTCTTCACCTGGGCCATGGACGAGGAGTACCTCCAGGACAGCCCGGCGCTGCGCCTG